>JAILPJ010000102.1 GCA_024699605.1 Desulfovibrio sp.
AGTCGAAAGAGGATCTCATCAAAATCATTACTCGCTGGATAGACGCTATTAACAGCGAGCCTGTGATCTTCCGCTGGAAATGGAAGCTCGAGGATATCATGAGTGCATTTAATTAGTATGGCTATTTACAGAACGAACTACTAGCCTGAAAAATGGTAATGCTGCAACCCTGGGCCAAAAATAGCAGGTACTTGAGAGTAGGAGAAAAATAGAGTAAAATAACCGTTTCATTTTTCCTTTTATTTCTCATTTTTGAGGTGACATGATGCTTGATGCGATTCGTTCCAATACACAATCTTTTCTTGTGAAACTAGCCTTTGGCGTCATTATTCTCGTTTTTGTCTTTTGGGGAATCGGTAGCTTTACAGAGACAGATTCCAGCCGAGTAATGGCCCAGGTCAACGGCGAGCCGATTCTTGAACCGCAGTTTTATAAGCGTTATCAGCGCATC
The DNA here is from genome assembly GCA_024699605.1 of Desulfovibrio sp. Taxonomy (GTDB): domain Bacteria; phylum Desulfobacterota; class Desulfovibrionia; order Desulfovibrionales; family Desulfovibrionaceae; genus Desulfovibrio. Next base: position 452 of record JAILPJ010000102.1, read on the forward strand.
GAGCAGCAGTTGATGAGTCAGGGCACGTCGCATGAGCAGCTGAAGGCTCAGCATCTAGGCCGTTTGGTTCTTCAAAATATGATTGCTCGTTTACTTGTCCTGCAGGAAGCGAAACGCCTTGGGCTTGGAATAAGTCCTCTTGAATTGCGTCGGGCCATTGAGCAGAATCCGCTTTTTTTGAACGATAAAGGTCATCTTGATAAAGAATCTTACGAGCGTGGTCTGAATGCCCTGCGGATTTCAACTGCTGAGTTTGAACAGCAGATGCGTGAGGAATTGCTTTACGACAAAATGCTGGAGCTTGTTTCTTCTTCGGTTTGGGTTGATCCATCACTCGCCCATAAGCGCTTCCAATTTATGTTCGAGAAACGTATTCTTGACTATATTTTTGTGCCAGCTAAGGATTTTTTTGATCAGACAATGGCGAAAGAAGATGAAATTAAAAAATATTATGATGATCATAAAATAAGTTTTACAGTTCCTAAGAAGGCTCAGATTACGTCTATCTGTCTGTCGCCGGATAAGTTGGTTGACCCTAAAACCATTGCAGAGGCAGATGCCCAGAAATGGTACACAGCCAATTTAGCAAAATATACGCAAAAAGAGGCTGTGCGTGTGGCGCATATTCTTGTCCCGTTGTCTGAGAAAGCCTCTGACGAAGAACGCAACCAGGCAATGGCCAAAATTCACGAAATTCAGGCGGAATTGGCCAAGGGCAAGGCTTTTGCCGAGGTGGCAGATGCCCATAATCAGCCCAACGCTGCTGGACCTGGAGGTGAGCTTGGCTGGATAGAACGTGGTGTGACTGTTCAGCCATTTGAAGATGCTGCTTTTAGCCAGGCCACTGGCGTTGTTTCAAAAGACCCTATTGCTAGCCAATTTGGCTTGCATCTTATTTTGGTTCACGAGAAACGCCCTGAAAAAATCTCTTCTTTTGAAGAAGTTAAAGATGAACTCTTACAAACTATGGCAAAGGAAGAAGGGCGAGATAAGATAAATGAGGTGGGTGAAAGTCTGCTTGAGGAGGTTTTGCTTGGGAAAGATCTCAATACAGCTGCAGCTCGCTACGGTTTAAAGGCTGAGAAGAGTGATTTGCTCAGTGCCGATGAATTTGTGCAAAAAATGCGTTTTAGTCCTAGTGATGCAGCGTTGATACTTTCGGGAACGCCTGTGGATACTCTTCTGCAGGCTGGAGATGATGTTCTCGTGGTGCGTGTTGATAAAATCGAAAAGGAATCGCTTAAGCCCTTTGAAACAGTCAAATCTGAGATTGAGAAGACGCTACGTGAGCAAAAAGCGCAGGAAGCTGCTATGGCCAAAGCTTCAGATATACGCAAGGAACTGAAGAATGGCCCCATCTCCAAGGAAGACATAGCGCAAAAGCACGTTGAGACAACGAAGCCTGTAGAACGATCAGGGCTTGTTGAGCCATTTCTGGAAAACCAGAATCTTTCGAAAGCTTGTTTTGAGGCCAATGTCAATGATTGGCTGCCACAAGTTTTTGCACTCAAGAAGGCAGATGGTTCTCTCGGTGCAGGTATTTTTCACGTGCAGGCGATACAGCCGGCTTCTGAGGAGGATTGGGAACGGATTCACACTATTTTGGAAAACGGTTCGGCTCGAGAGGCTGGTGACAGCGTTCGCTCGCTCTTTATCGATCAGCTTTTTAAACGCGCTAAGATCACCGATGTTCATTTAGAAAAAGCCGACAGAGTAGACGGTTAGTCGCTTCATCAGCTTTTTACGAGGTCAGCTATGTGTGGAATTATCGGCTATTGTGGACACAGACCCGCTGTTCCCATTGTCCTTGAAGGATTGGAGCATCTCGAGTATCGCGGCTACGATTCTGCCGGAGTGGGTTATGTTCTGAATAACGAATTGAAGGTTGTGCGAGCCAAAGGCAAATTGAAAAATTTGTCTGAGAAATTTCAGGAAGAGCGCAACGCGCTTACTGTGACGTGCGCCATTGGTCATACGCGCTGGGCCACGCATGGCGTTCCTGAAGAGCGCAATGCGCATCCTCATCTTAGCAATTCCAAGCGGCTAGCCATCGTACATAATGGCATTATAGAAAACTATCTTGAGATAAGAGAAGAACTCAGCAGCAAAGGCTACCATTTTGCATCGGATACCGACAGTGAGGTCTTAGTCAATCTGATTGAAGATATGCTCACAACAGAGCAAGACCTTCTGCATGCACTCTCAGCGGCATTGCAGCGTGCTCACGGAGCCTACGCTATTTGTCTGCTGGATAAAAATACTCCGAATAAACTCTATGCGGCCAGATTGTCCGCTCCGTTGATTTTTGGAAGGGGGGTCGGAGAAAATTTTATCGCTTCGGATATTCCTGCTTTTCTTGCTTATACACGCGATGTGATTTTTCTTGAGGATGGAGACATCCTTGTTGCCGATAGCCATAATCATAGTCTTTGGAGAAGCTCAGATCTGACCGAGATTCAACGCCCGACTCAGCAGATTCAATGGAGTATGCAAGCGGCTCAAAAAGGCGGCTATCGACATTTTATGCTGAAGGAAATTTTTGAGCAGCCCAAGGTCATCAGTGATGCGCTCTCGGGTCGTTTAGAAGATAATCGCGTACTTTTACCAGAACTTGATGCTTTGCCCATTCCCAAACGCTTACATATCATTGCTTGCGGGACATCGTTTCATGCTGGACTTTGGGGCCAGCATCTCATTGAGGACTGGGCCAAAATTCCTGTACAGGTCGAAATCGCTTCAGAATTTCGCTATAAAGAACGCCTTTTGCTCGATCCTGCTCAGGATATGGTACTCGTTATCAGCCAGAGCGGAGAGACTGCTGATACCCTTGCCGCTTTGCGGATGGCTAAAGAACATCAGGTACCAACTTTAGGGCTGTGCAATGTTCTTGGTTCATCCATGGCCAGAGAGGCTGGTGCTGTGCTTTATACTCAGGCCGGTCCAGAAATTAGCGTTGCATCAACTAAGGCAATGACGAGTCAGATGATTATGCTGGCGTGTCTTGCTCTTTACTATGGACTACGGGGAGCAACTCTGCCTGAAGATGCCGTTCGTCGTAATCTTGAGTGGCTTCAGCGTCTGCCTTTAATGCTCGAGACGGCTTTACCGGAAATGCACAGCAAGGCACGTTTGCTAGCCCGTAAGTATGCACAGTCCAAGAGTTTTTTCTATCTTGGACGTGGTCATTGTTTTTCTCTGGCTCTCGAAGGCGCTCTTAAGCTCAAAGAACTCTCCTATATTCATGCTGAAGGTTATGCTGCCGGGGAGATGAAACATGGGCCAATAGCCCTTATTGATCCTTCTTTCCCGACCTTTGTGCTTGCACCGCGTGATGATTTGTATGATAAAATCAAATCGAATATTGTGGAAATCCAATCTCGTCAGGGGCAGATTATTGTGCTGACCAATGCGGAAAGTGATCTGCATGGTGTAGATATCTGGAGGGTTCCGGCTCTTCAGGGACCTCTTGCCGCTTTTCTGCTTTTGCCTTGCCTTCAGCTTTTCAGCTATGAGATGGCAGATTATCTAGGAAAAGATGTTGATCAGCCGCGGAATCTGGCAAAAAGCGTTACTGTGGAATAAGCAAGAAAGGGAAGGCAAAGCCTTCCCTTTCAAGAATATTTCTGGGACACCTACGTTGTGTCCCTTTTTTTGTTCTTATTGCCTAATAATCAAGAGTGTTATAAGCGTATTTCTTAGCACTCTTTCAGTGCATGAACCTAACAGCATATCAGTCACGCAGTCTCTGCCATCGCTAAACATGACAATGACATCCACTTTTTCACGCTCGGCAACTTTGACAATAATATTTGCTGGAGCTCCTCGATCAACAAGTTTTGTACTGTGAATATTCTTCTTTTTAATGATATCTTCGTATTCTGTGAAAATAGTTTGTACAGCATCGTCTGCCTCTTGCTGCAGCATATGCCTGTCCTTGCCACCGATCATCTCGGGTACGGGATCCAAGACATGAAGAAGAATAATTTCTTCAGGAGAAAGCTGAATGGCAGCCTCTATTGCTTTCAGTGACCTTTCCTTGGTTTTACTGCTGATCGGTAAAAGAACTTTTTTGAACATAGCGAATGCTCCCTGAGGTGCTGACGTTTCAGCATCATTGGATGCTCTAACTTAAGGATCTTACCTTTTTTTGAACGGATTGAAGGATGCGTTCAGAATTTCCAAGTTAGTACGCTTAATTCGCCTACAAGGCAAGAGACCCCTATCTCAGTCTTTGTCAGAAGGGTCAACGAATCTGCGTCAGGGCTATATTGTTTCTTTCAACCTGCTGGGCGAGTTCTGGCAAAAGATCTTTAAGCGCATTCAAATCTTTTGCTTTGCCTGCTTGTTCAACACAACGGGCAATGCGTGCAAGGATACGAAAACTAAAGGCATCACATTCAGCGGCTATGCGTCCCGCTGCTTCAGCTACGCGCATACTTTGTGATGCTGCCAAAGCTCGTTTCGCGTCCTCAACGGCAAGATTTAATCGACGTACTAGATCAAGAAGCGCTGGATCAGGAGCAATGCCGGTTGATTCGCTTGAGGGAGTTTTTTGTTCAGCTAAAGAGACAAAAGTTCCATTGATACTGTCAGTCTCAACGGCTCCTTCGATGAAGTCCAGCACATTGCTTTTGTCCTCAGTCTCTTCTTGCTTATTTTCATGTTTATTTTCAGAGGCTTTCAAATCTTCTTGTTCTGCTTCAGCGAGGACGGGAATGCGTTCTCCTTCCCAGTTGGCCGCCCAATTGCCTTTGTGGGGGACGGAGTGATCTTCCTTTACTGTTGCCTTTTTGTCTGCAGGTGTTTCCGTCTGACGTTCAGTAAATGACGGCTTTTGCACAGGTACAGGTTCACCGACCCATTCGTCAGCATCTAACCAGGCATGAGGCTGTGGAGTTGTTTGAGACTGCCCAGAACTCATGACAGGTTCAGAAGCTGCCTGGGAGGGCTTTTGTACAGGCACAGGTTCACCGACCCATTCGTCAGCATCTAACCAGGCATGAGGCTGCGCAGTTGTTTGAGGCTGATCAGTAGTAATGACAGGTTCAGCAGGAGTTGTTTGAGACTGACCAGAACTCATGACAGGTTCAGAAGCTGCCTGGGAGGCCTTTTGCACGGGCACAGGTTCACCGACCCATTCGTCAGCATCTAACCAGGCATGAGGTTGCGGAGTTGTTTGAGGCTGATCAGTAGTAATGACAGGTTCAGAAGGAGTTGTTTGAGACTGCCCAGAACTCATGACAGGTTCAGAAGCTGCCTGGGAAGGCTTTTGTACAGGCACAGGTTCGCCGACCCATTCGTCATCGGCAATCACATGAACTGGAGAATCCTCTGTAGAAGAGGAAAGCGTCAGAGCAGTGGGCTCGGAGTTCATATGGACATTGCTATCTTTGGACTCTGTTGGTTTTGTCTCATCCTCTTGTGGAGATTCTGTATGCGTCAAGACTTCAACGGGCTGTGTTTGCTCCAGGCTATCGGTTGATTCGCTTTGCGCAGGCACAGAAGGCGACAGTAGATCTGCCGCAGGCGTAGCTTGATCCTGTGATTTTGCCGCAGGCTCTGAGTCAAAGGCTGCGCTCGTTTGATTTTTGATTGCAGTATCAACTGTTAACGGCTGAATATCAGCGTCGTTCTGTGTATTTTTTGTTTCAGCAGAGGATAAAAGCAAGGTCTTTGAAATGCCATTGCCTGAATTGTTTGCAGTCCTCTTTTCCAGATTGGGTGAGGCGCTCTTGCCATCTAAGGAGAGTGGTGCGCTCGAGGGGGAAAGCAGATCGTTTCCTTCTGGAATTTCGTTAGACTGACTTTTGTGTTCTGCAGGACTTGATATCTTGTCTTCAGACATCTCTTTGCCCAGAGAACTGAAAGTATGAATGAGTTTAGCTAGACCCGTGAGCTCTTCTATATCCTTGGGAACTGCTCCGCCACTGCCAAAAAGGTCAGGGATACTTTTTGGAGTACTATTGGCCTGTTCTTCGCCTGCATTTTTGTTTGTTTTATGGAGATCATCGATAACTTCACTGACTGTTACACGCAGGGCCTCTTCGTCGAGAGGTTCAAGCAAGGCAAAGGTATAGCCAGCCTCACCAAGTTCTTTCCAGGAAAGGTCATTATGAGTGATAGCAAGGACCTTGCAGAAGGGAAGACCGGCTTCCATGTTTTGTTTGCGAATCTTGGCGATGAGCGGAGCCGCTTGAGCCGATGCTGCCGCTTCGTGGGCAATGAGTAGAGTAAAAGGATCTTCTGCACAGAGGGCAAGTGCCTCATCGAGATTTGTGCAGGTCCTGGTTCGGCAGGGCAGACCTTGGAGTATGGCCTGAATTTGTTCACACATCTCTTTTCGCAGTGAACAGATAAGAACCAGAGGTGAACGACAGAGGGCAGCAGTTCTTTCCTCTAAATTTGTAAGGTGAACGGCCAAATTGATGGTGGTTCCCTGAACACTGCTTTGAAGAGTAAGTGCCCCGTGAAGATCGGCAACGAGCTCCCAGGCCATGTTTAAGGCAAGAGCACTGCGATTTTTTGGCGGCATGCCACTACCGGTATCTGTCACGGAAAAGAGTAGATGACCTGGATCTTCGCTTTCGGGGAACGGACAGACAGTAAAATGTATTGAACCATGGGTCGTGGCTCGCACGGAACTTTCGACAAGGAGTTCTAGGGCTTGTTTGAGCTTGCGAACTTTACCTTGAAACAACGAGGGCATTTCCGGCGGCATATACCAGCCAAGGGCAATTTCCTGAGTATTACTCACATGCATGGCGTGATTGTAGATATCACGCATCATGATTTGCAGATCGCAACTTCCTTCTTCTTCATGGGCTGCAGCATTATCGCTTTCTTTTGTTCCCTTGAGGAGATTCCAAAGGCGTTTGGCCTGATCGACCATGTTTTTGGCGTGGACACGGACAGCAGGAGGCAAGGCACACTGTTCAAGATGTGTTGCTTCTGAAACAAGAAGATCCACAGGTCGCTGCAGATTTTCGAGAAATTCGGCAGAAACTTTTTGCTCTGCGGGTATCGCTTGGGAAACTTCAGTACTTGGCTTGCTTGCCTCGGCAGGCTTTGGCTGGTCGAAGGCGATAATGCGCAGATTGGGGTCATCCAATTGATCTTTTAGCATGATGGCCTCATTGTCCTTGCTGTTCTTTTCATTTTTGGACTCAGGTTCTGGCGCATTGTGAGTGGCCACAAGCAGAAGTGAGCTGAAGGCAATGCCATAGAGGGGAAAGGCTGCCAGAATGTCGGCAGAAAGACCGCTCAACAGACCCAGAAGACCTGCCGCTGTAAAGAGCGGTGGCAGAAGGCAAATCAGTAAGAAACAGGTTGATGCCGGAATTCCAAGAAAAAGCGCCCAAAGGGCAGTGGGTATGAAGAAAATGGTGACCAAAGGCCAAAGTTCAATGAAACGGGCAGTCCAGCTGAAACCAGGAACTAACGGCACCAGGGTGACACAGGCTCCGACGAGGGTGAGGACAATGAGCTGCGCATCGATAATGCGTGAGAAATATTGCGTTCGCATCATGTGTCTAGCCACATGAGGCAGAAGCATGAGAGCTAGGCCTGGAGCCAGAACCCTGGCAAATTGTCCAAAACCGATATGTCCTTTTTCCAGAGTCGGCAGTCCGAGATAGCCGGCAGCAAGGGCACAGCCCACAAAGAGGACTGTCCACAGGCGCCACTGACCCTTTTCTGAAAAACAGCGCAAGATACTGAGAAGTAAAAGAATGGCAAGAACGAGTACAGCGGCTGGTCTGGCTAGTGCACCCCAGTTATTGGCTGCATTGTGGGGTGAGCGGAGCATGGGGGCGAACCAGAGTCCGGGAGGTCCATCGAGACGTATGAAGCAGGTCTTGGCTTCAGTGCCGGCTTCAGGAAGATTCAGAATATGCCGGTCAGTGACCTGAACAATGCGCCACTGCTGCATGCCGGTTTGTGGCTGAATTTCGGGAATATAGAGTTTGGGGTCGCCAGGCAGACTTTCTCCTAGAGAAAGCAGCCATTCCATGGGTTTTGCACCTTCCGCGAGAGGACCAATGGTAAAGCGAAGCCAAAAGGTCCCTGCTTCAGGTGCAAAGCCGAGAGAGCGTACTGGCTGAAAACTCAGACTTTTTTCCTGTAGTGCCAGCGCTTCAATGTCGAGAGAGCCATTTTCATCGAGAGTGTATTCAAGGTAGGGGAGAAATGGAACGCATTCTCCATGCAGATCAGAAGGGAGGATTTGTGCGGCCAAGGTCTCACGGCAGAAAAAAACACTTACGAAAAAAATAAGTACAAGACTGAGCTTGCGAGGAGAGTGCAAAGTGCTGATCATCAGATATTTCAGCGTGGATACCCCGCAGTTTACGACGGGGAGGAAACGCTGTCTCCAAGAATTTTCCTATATTGACAAATGAAACCGTCTGATCTGCTGGGAAAACGACAATAGCTCCATGAAGTGCCTTGAATTGTGTTTTCTGCCGTTGGCCTGTTGAATGAACCACTTTGCCAGATCGCAACAGCCTTTGAATTTCGCTAAGCTGATAGACACGCAGTCTGTTCTTCAGGGTGCGTGGCTGAACAAAGGGCCAAAAATTTTTTGGGTAAAAAAGAAGGACCGTTTCAGAGAAAGGCTTAAAAAATTTAGGTATTGTATAGTCTGACTCATAAGAAAGTCAAACTATTGCTGTGGTGCCAGAAAGCGGTTTACGGGGCTTTTTCCAGGCGTTCCACAAGAGAAGAGAGCGGCTCGCCGCTATGCATATGAATATCCCCATTGAGTTTCAGGGCTTCTTTCCAAGCTTGGATTGCAGCGTCTTTGAGGTGCAGGTCGTAGTAGAGCACAATGCCTTCGTTGAGTCGTGACTGCAGATGTGTGGCATCAAGCGCTTTGGCCTGCTGAAAGGAGAGGAGAGCGTCTTCAAAACGCTGCAGTTCACGGTACATAATACCAAGATCTGTGAGCAGATCAGGAGAACGTGCCCCTAGATTGACAGCTGTTTCATAAGCTCGGATAGCCGCATCGGGACGCTGAGCGTCAAAATAGGCGTTTCCGAGATTCACCCAGTTTCCTGAATTTTTGGGATCGTTTTGTACAGCTTGCTCAAGTTTGGCAATAGTCTGCTGATCCGAGTCAGAAAGTTGCCATCGGTTTTCCTGAACCGGAAGCGTTGCCTTGCTTTCTGCCGTAGGCTGCGACTTGGCTTTTTCAAGAGAGTGATTGGCCAGAAGAGAGCCGATGACAAGGCCTAGAACCAGGCAAAGCCCCATACCAAGAAAGGCTGTGCGTTTGCTGAGACAATCAGTGTTTGCTGTTGCTGCCGGTTCATTTTTCGTCTGCGGGATGGTGGAAGAGCGTTTTTTCATCAAGTCTTCAGCGATACCCGGGTCTTTAGGCCGGGGTGGAAACGCTGCCTCAATGGTTTTTTCCTGCATTAATCGCAAGAAGTTATCTCGTTGTTGTACGCCTGAATGTGATCTTGGGTGAGAGAATAGTCCGTTCTACGAGCTCAGACTGGACGCTCGTGTTGATCTTGCGTCACCAACCGGTCTTAAGCGTTTGGGCTTTTACAGGCCTTGTTCTTTCGGGCGAGGTGTTTGACGCTTTTGTATTTCTTCTTCGATGGTTGCTTTGAGTTCTGGCGTAAGATCAGGCAGTTTCAGTGCTGCCTGAAGATGCGCAAGGCCTTTATCTGTCTGCTGCAAAAAATAGAGATAAAGGATGCCTAGGCTATAGCGAGCAGCGGGGTCATCGTGAATGGTAAGGGCTTTTTCAAGCATATCCCGTGCTTCTTGATTTTTATTGAGTTGGTGAAGAATGACGCCAAGGAGAAAATGGGCCTGAAAACTATGAGGATCGAGGTCCGTAACGCGCCTGGCAAAATTTTCTGCGGCATCCCAGCGTTCAGCTCGCATCAGGGCATCACAAAGTTTTAACGTCAAGCTGCTATCATTGGGATTGGCTTTAACCATTTGCATAAGTGCGCCGATTTCATCCATGTCGCGGGTAATGGTTTCAGAAGAGGCCTGAAAGTGCATTTCGTGGGGAGCATTTTGTACAGTCAAGCTAGGATGGAGTAGGCTTTTTTTTAGCATGACACAAAGCATGAGTACGAGCAGGGCTGCCAGAAAAAGAATCAGCAGGCGGTGTTTGGGAAAAATCTTTCGCTCGGTCATTAATACATCGGCATGTCTGCCCTGGGTAAAGGAAGAAATGCCGCCTCCTGTGGTCTTTGCGAGTTGTGGAGATCCTATGAGTTGTCAGACAAAGAAGATGGGGATCGTCTTGTGTGCTCAAGTTGCTGCAGCCGCTGAAACAGCTTTTGCTGCTTTCGGCTTAGAAAGAGTGTATAGCCACCAAGTCCTAGCCAGACAATGACATTGGCGGCGAGAAGCCAGGAAAAGGGTTCCATAAGAGACCTCTCAGGCAGAATGGGGAAAGAGACTTTGTTGCCGGCAGCTTTCGAGAGCCGCCTGAGCGTTTAGCGTGGCCAGGCGAAGACGTAAGAGACCGGCAAAAAAGAGACCGAAGGCCAAAAGAGCGCACATGACAGTGAGCAACATTTCCTGGCTCATATTGATGCCTTGAGAGGTAAAGACCGCAGGATGGATTGTTCGCCAGATGCGCGATGAGATAAAGACCAAGGGAACATCGAGAAAAGCAAGAACGCCAGTGACGGCACAGAGCATTTGCTTGCGTTCTTCAGGAAAATCGAGGCTGTGCAGCATAAGCCAGCCCGCATAAAGAAAACAGAGTACCAGAGCGGTAGTTAGGCGTGGATCCCAGGTCCACCAGACGCCCCAGGCCGTTTTTCCCCAAATAATACCGGTTAGGACAGTGAGCAGAGCCAGAAGCTCACCCACTTCACCGGCGGCTTTGGCGAGAAGCATGGCCTTTGGTCGCCGTTTGCAGAGAAAGGCTACTGACGCGGCAAAGACGATCATAAAACTGATTAGACCCCACCAGGCAAGGGGAAGATGCAGATAAAATATTTTTTGCGTGAGCCCCATGCTTTCTTCAATGGGAGCATAGCAGAAAATGAGCCACTGACTACAAGCCATGCCGAGAGCGCCGACCAGAAGAAGGAAAGAGGTCATGACTCATCTCCAGTATAAATAAAGGCAAAAAGCACAAACGAGACAGAAACGAAGATGGCATCAAAGGCCGAAGCCAGCATCAGCCATTGATCAAGATCCGTTGCCGCGCCTCCAAAACTTGCTGTATGCAGGCTAATGCCCGCCAAGAGCAGCGGTGTTAGCAGGGGGAAAAGGAGGATGGAAAGCAAGGATTCTCGGGCCGCTTGCCCTTGAGCAACAGCGCCCAAAAGAGAGCCAAGCGCTGATATGCCGATGTCCACAAGGACAAGACCACAGATTGCCATAAAAAAATGCTCACTGATCATCTGTCCCAGAAAAATCAAACAGGCTGGAAGAAAGCAGATTTGGGCGGTCAGCAAAAGCAAAAAACCCGCAATCGACTTAGCTAGCCAAATCGTTTGCGGCATGACGGGCAACAGCAGAAGTGCTAGGCGCTGTCCATGATTTTCTTCAAGGGCGTAGAGTTGATTGAAAATCAGAACCTGACAGAAAAGCGAACTTACCCAAAAAATTGTCGCTGCGGTTTGTGGGGAGATCTGATCTCCTGGTCCACTTGAGAGACTGAAAACAAAGATTAACAGCAGGCCCAGAAGCAGAGCTTGTACCAGACCACTGCCACGGACAAAAAGTAAGGAGAGATCTTTGCCGATCAAAGCACTGCTTACGCGCCACATGTCACTGCCTCAGGATTACAGGCAAGTTTTCCCCCTTCTAGACGCAGAATGTGGTCTGCTAGTGGGGCATCTTCGGCAAGATCATGGGATATAAGCACAATACAGCTGCCAGCCGATTTCAGCGATAGCAGTTCGTTTTGTAAAAGTTGGCGGGAATCGTAATCCAAGCCAGTGGCAGGTTCGTCAAGAAGAAGCAATGAGGGCTTTTGCATGAGAGCACGGGCAAGATTAAGACGTTGGCACATACCGCGTGAAAAAGTCCCGGCTTCAATGTCAGCAAAATCGTAAAGCCCCATTTTTTCGAGCCAGTCTGCCAGATCTTCGTAACGCAGCTGGAGATTGAGGCAGCGATTCCAAAACGAAAGATTTTCCATGGCTGTGAGCTTGGGATAGAGAAATGTGGCGTGGGCAACATAGACAGGTACGATCGCCTCATCAAGTTCGATGCTTCCCTGTGTCGGTTTGCTTAAACCGGCCATGATTTTCATCAGCGTGGTTTTGCCACAGCCGTTTTTGCCAGTGAGCAGGCTCAAACTTGCTGGAGCAAAACGGAATGAAACATCACGAAGTACGGTGCGAGCCGCGAATTTTTTGCTGATGTGTTCCAGCTTAAGCACTCTTTGCCTCACTCTGCGACTGCCTATTTCTCAAAAAAGCCGCAAGTCCAAAAACAGGCATCAGGCTCATCAAGAGACCTCCAATCCAGAGCCAGTTGACCAAAGGTTTTATGCTGAAACGTATGAGAACTTTTTTATCTTGGGTTAGGCCCAGAAGCGAGGCATAGAGTTCATTGCCAAGGGAAGGAATGGTGTCAACTTCGGAAAACTGCATGTCGCCAAATTTTTCGTAAATACGGCGTTCAGGTATAAGTCTGCCTTTGTCTTTTTCTCCTTCTTTGACCCGTAAAACGGCAAGCAGAGCGGAAAAGCCCGGACCATCCTGCTGACGGATGCTTTCCAGAGTCAGTGTGTAGGATCCGACGTTTTCCGACAGACCTGGTGCCAGCAAAACATCTTTTTCTGTGTCATAGGGCCCGGAAAAAGCCACAGCGAGTCCTGCAAGGGCCAGCCCCAGATGTGTGCCCAAGGCTGCCCAAGCCCTTTTGTGAGGCCTTGGTTTGGCAATGAGGAGTTGGAAGACAATGCCTGCAAGGATGCTGATGCTTGCAGCAGAAGCTATGAGGGCTATGGGCTTGTTAAAGCCCAGGAAAGCCAAAATAAGGCCAGCTGTTACAAAAACTATGGTCACAAAGCACAACAGATGGCGTTTGCTGCGGGTTCCTGAGCTCAGCCAGGGGCAGAAGGCCAGAAGGGAGAGCAATATGGCGGCCAGAGGCAGACAGACCGTATTATAGAAACGGGCATCGAGCCCTGTCGGAGTATCTGAAAACGTACGGGTAAGTACAGGCCAGAGCGTGGCTATAGTAATGATGGCGCAAAGCGCCAGCAGAAACCACGACATCAGTGCCATGAGTCCTTCGCGACTGAGAAGGTCGGGAAGAGACGACGAGGTCTTGTAGCTCAGGGATAGCCAGAAGCTGATGACAAGGGCGGATAGAATAAAGAAGAGCAGAGGAGTTCCTACGGCTCCTTGTCCAAAGGCGTGTACAGAATCCACAACACCGCTGCGTACAAGATAGGTGGCGAAAAAGGTGGAAATCGTTGTCAGGCTTATGAGGAGAAGATTGTAACGAGAAAAACTGCCGTTTCTGCGTTCGATAGCCAGGGTATGTAATAGCGCCGTAGCTAACAGCCAGGGAACTAGCGAAGAATTTTCAACAGGGTCCCAGGCCCAGTAACCACCCCAGCCCAGCTCCATATACGCCCACCAGGCCCCTAACAGAATCCCCGCCGTCAGAAACATCCAGGAAAAAAGGAGATAGGGGCGTGTGAGCTGAAACCACGGATTTGTGTGTCGGTTTTCCTCTTCAGGCGATAGTCTTTGCGCCAGAGCCAGGCAAAAGGGAATCACAAAGCCGGCATAGCCGATGAATAGCAAGGGCGGATGAATGATCATGCCCGGGTTTTGCAAAAGAGGATTAAGGCCATTGCCATCAGCGGGCACCGGCGTTTGCATGATGAAGGGGTTGCTGTAGGTCGTGAGTACAAGGGTGAAAAAGACCATGATGCTGTGAAAAAAGACCCAAAACCACAGGCGGGTTTTTTGATCCAGTGAGCGATAATGAGGCATGAAAGGAAAAAGCGATCCTAGAATGGCGGTGACGAGCGCCCAGAAGAGCATAGAACCGGGTTGTCCGGCCCAGAAGGCCGTCAAACGGTAGAAGAGATCTAGGTAACGGTCAGTATAATTGGCCGCATACTGGAGGGCATAGTCTTGCCAGAAGAGTGCATGCAACAGAGCTGCTGAGGCCAAAAGCAGGCAAAGACTGACAGGGAAATGGGCCAGCTCAATGCGTTTGCTGTTTTTGGTTTCGTTCCGCCACAAGTCCATCAGAGCAGACAGCGCTGCCAGAAGCGAAAAAAGCATGGCCAGCACAAGGGCAAGATAGCCAAAATAATACATAGAATCAGCCTGCGATAAAAATAGTCAGAAAACAGCAAATGGGCCACGCCTTTCAGCTGCTTAGCTTCTTTGATCTGCTAAAGGTTTCTACGGTTTTCTTTCTGGTATTTGGACGGGCATTTTGTCATCAGGGTTTTGGCCTGAAAGCTTTTATCGGCATTCATGCCCCCTTCGACTATCACCTCAGCTCCTGCTTTAAAGGCGTCGGGGATCATCCCCTGATAGGAAACAGCAATGGTCACAGTCGCATTGTCCTTGTCTTCGAGGAGAAAGCTTAGATGAAGGGAGTTTGGATCACGCTTAAGATCGCGTTCCGCTACTGTGCCAAAAAGCCGAATAGATTGAACTTTTTCTGGACTTGCGGCGAGGGCTTCTGAAACATTGAGAAAATAGACGCTGCTGCTGGTTAGACCGCTATAGATGAGCCATGAGACCCCACCAAGAAAGAGCAGGAACGCTAATGTATAAAAAAGAGAGGTGTTTTTTTTGTGTTTTTGCATAGAGTTGGCAAAATATATTGCCATTTTTTTATAGAATTTTTAGCGGCAAAATCATGTTCCATCCTGACAAATGAGAGATCATTTGACGGCATGGCCTCAGGAAATGAGCCTGTACTGCGTACTGAACAGTATGCGGTATTTTTTCAGTGCGCACAAGAGCATTGCCTGATTTCTCATTTAGGGCTTTGAAGCCGCTTGTCCCCGGAGATGGAGCTTGACCCTAGATTTTGCGAGAGCACGCATGTCAGCTACGGCGTCACTTTCATCAACGATCTCTCGACCAATCACTTCCTCAAGCACATCTTCCAGGGACACCACTCCCGAAAGGCCTCCATATTCGTCAACAACAGCAAAAAGATGGACGTTCACTTTCAGCATAGCCTGCAAAAGTTTATCCAGCGTCTGTGTTTCAGGCACAAAATAGATTTTACGCATCAGACTCGAGAGTGGGATATTCTTATCGCCATTGAGCAGATGTTGTGTGATAATGGGACGTTCCACAAGCCCCACAAGATCTTCATTGTCACTGCCATAGAGCGGAATTCTGCTGAATTGCCAGAAACGCCTGTCGGCATAGACATCTTCCAGTCGCATACTGGCTGGAAGGGAAAAGACGACAGTGCGCGGTGTCATGATTTCATGAACATGTTTTTGATCAAGGGCAAGGACATTGCGTACCCAGCTTTCTTCGTACTCGTTGATTTGGCCGGCTTTGCGTGAAAGGCCGGCTGTAGCGCAGATATCAGCCTCCGAGCAAGGTGGCGTTTTTGGCAGATATTTTTTGATAAAGCCTGTGATGCAGTTCATCAGCGCTATGATCGGCGCCAATATTTTGATGGCTAGGGCTAAGGGAACAACAAGGGCGGAGGCGATTTTTGGGGCAAAGGCAACGCCAAGAATCTTGGGAATGATTTCTCCCAATGTCAAAATGAGCAGAGTGAACACAGCGGCAAAAATGCCCGTATAGACTTCGCCAAAATGGGCGATCGCCGCAGCGCCAGCGACTGTCGCTCCCACAGTATTGGCAATGGTATTGATGGTTAAAATGGCCGTGATGGGCTTATTGACATTGGAACGCATTTCACTGAGCAGCTGTCCTTTTTTTTCTCCGTTTTCTTTCATGCGTTCGATGGTCGTCAGAGGGATGGAATAGAGGGCTGCTTCGGCCAAAGAACAGGTGAAAGAAAAAGCGACGGCCAGCGTAACGGCTAAAACGAGCGTAGACATAAAAAAATCTCGACAAACAAGTTGGAATTGCGGGCAGCTGCTTTTTGCCCTTGAGAATCTTTATCTTGACACGAAAAAAAAAGCTGTGTATAAAAATTTTATATGTCGCGGGGTAGAGCAGCTCGGTAGCTCGTCGGGCTCATAACCCGGAGGCCGCAGGTTCAAATCCTGCCCCCGCAACCAGAAATTTTAGGCGCTTATGGCAGCATTGTCATAAGCGCTTTTTTTTGTCCTGACGGCAAAGCAGTGGGTGATTGTTCTTTGCCAGGAAACGGCTAGATGCGTTCAGCGTTGGCTCTATCGTTTGGCTCGCTAGTTGGGTCATCGGCATCTTGTTCTTCGTGCACGATGTCTGCATCGACAATATCATCATCTTTCTTGGGCATAGACTCTTGCGCTTCCGGCAGAGCCTCTTGCTCACCACTGGGCAGAGAATTTTGCAGCGCTGCGAGATCTTTGAGCGGAATAGACAGGGCATCTTTATCGGTAATGACAATGCCTGTTTTTTCAAAAACCTGCATACGGTAAGCGTATTCACGTTCCATGCGGTGATGTTTGGCGAGAAAGACAAGACGGGCTATGTAGCAGATGATCAGAAAAACCGTGGCACTGCCGAGAATCCACGGAATATAGGGCCTGAGTGTCCCCAGAGCCGTGTCCAGAAAGAAGAGAACCCCGCCAAGTGCCAGAAGCCCCAGCAGAATGACAATGACCGGGGCATTGCTGACCACGGAATAGAACATTTCAATGTTCTTGGGGATGGCTTTGTCTGAATCTTTGGTTTTGCCGGATGGCTCAGGATTCAGGGAGCGGGTGAAGAACCAGCCTGAGAGATGAAAGAGTAGAAGAAGACCCACTGGCACAAGAACAGCAGAAATGACCCAGCCCACCCAGGGAAAATTGGCGAGCTTAGGGCCTCCTGCAGTTTGCGCAATGGGGTGGGCGACACCGTAGAAAAATGCGGCCGTGCCCGCAATGATTTCAAGGAAAAAAACGGCTATGAGGTAATAAATGACAATTTCTTTATTTTTACCTTCATACCATTTCTGTTCGTTGGATCTGCCATTGTCGGACTGAGACGGGGTTTCTTGATGCATACAGAACCATGTAGCCGAAAAAGCTAAAACCCGCTGTCAGCGGGATCAATTCAGAGTATTGCCATTAAAAACGTGGCGTTTTTTCGTGCTAGCAAGGAAGAGGCCCGGACTTCAGGCCACAGGCCTCTTCGCTCAACAGAAGACGCTGCTTCAGTCTTTCTTTCTTTTGGGTGTATTTTCAATAACCGTAAGCACGTCATTGAGACAGTCAGATGGATAGTTTTCAATTTCTCCCCGATCACAGGATGCGGCGAGCAGAGGATCAATTGGCAGCCGGCCCAGGAGTTTTAGACCATTCTCCTTTGCCACGGCTTCTGTGCGGCTTTCCCCAAAGATCTGATAGCTTTTGCCATTGTCGGGACAGACAAAGTACGACATATTTTCAATGAGACCAAGAATCGGGATTTCCATAAGACTAGCCATTCTAATAGCTTTTTCCACAATCATGGTCACAAGATCTTGGGGAGAGGTGATGATCAAAATGCCGTCAACGGGCAAAGACTGGAAAACGGTGAGAGGAATATCGCCGGTTCCTGGAGGCATATCCACGAACATATAGTCAATATCCTTCCAGATGACCTCAGACCAGAACTGCTTGACAACTCCGGCGAGAATTGGTCCGCGCCAAAGCACAGCTTCAGAGTCATCGGGTAAGAGCATATTCATGGAAACGATATCCACGCCACCCTTACTTTGCATGGGGACAAGACCCTGCTCAAGTACGGTTGGTTTACCGTGAATGCCAAACATTTTGGGAATGGATGGTCCGGTTATGTCGGCGTCTAGGATGCCGGTGCGTTTACCCTTTTTAGCCAGGGCACTGGCCACAAGGCCTGTGACGAGAGATTTACCCACGCCGCCTTTGCCACTGACAATGGCAATGACTTTGTTGACAGAACTGAGTTTACCCAAAGGAACAGAAAAATCCGTTTGCTTTTCGGTCCGCTCAGAGCACTGCTCTCCACAGGATCCACAGTTATGACTGCATTGTTCGGCCATAGTAACCTCTTTACAATTAAAATAGACATACAGTAGTGATTTCTGTGCCTGCCATTATGGAAAACTTACAAAAAAATTATAAGTATGTATATTTATTTCCCTTTTCATCTCATTTCTGAGCTTTCGCGTCTGTTTTTGCCGTAGCTACTTTCTTTTGATGTAATGCTCCGAGGACTTAAATTTTCCACATGAAGAAAATCTTTTCATGCTAGTATGCATGTGTGCTGCGTTTGCGTACGGGTAGTGCCTTAAAATACTTTATATAAATTTTTTAAAGATTTTCAACTTTAAAAGCAACAGAAAGTAGCAGTTTGACAACTTTTTAGGGGTAAAAGCCGTATCGGAAAAAAAGGGCATAATCAATTGAATATATTGAAAATCGAAATTCGTTCTGGCAACGCGTATTTCCTGCTATTGCCTAGGTGAAGATAAGCGACAAGACTTGTTGTGGGCAACAACGGGGTTATTACGCAAGCTCCTTTGGTCAAGGCTTGAGGCTGATGACGTTCCTAGGAAGCCATCTCTCGATTTGATTGCGATAGCCTGGGCCTTTTAAGCACTGAATGAGCCTTTTCTCAATCCTAGCGTGAAGAACAAGAACCGTGAGGATATGCTGTGAAAATCATGAATAATGGCTTGCTGTACAACGAGCAGAGGGAAGGAATTGAGGAGCAGGGACTCGCAAGGCAATGCCTTTGTTAAAAGGGAAAAAAGTGGCAGAACTTTATCCCAAATCTGCGTGCAAGACAACAGCCAGAGCCTTGATTAACACAAAAACACGATCCCCGGCTTTGGGTAGGTATGAGGTCTTTTCCTGGAGCGAACAGACGAGACTGCCGTCGGCAAGCACGGCGGTGATTTCTGAAAGCAGAGCATCACTTCGTACTGTTTCTATGGAACCGATAAAGGTGTTTTCCTGACTTGTGAGAAGATCTGTTTTGTCTTCAAGCAAAGGCTGAACCGTCACCCAGGGAGCTTTAATGCTTGCTGTAAGGATTTTTCCTGGCATAATCTGCAGTCTATAGTAACTTTTGTCGGTAATCAGGGCGGCAATGTTCAGACCACCGCTCGTTCTGATGGTGACACGAACCATGAACCCTGCGTGTTCGATACTCTCTACACGTCCTTGAAAGACATTGCGCGCACTAGTTTTTATGGGGCTTTCCATCTGACAATATTCCTGCAAGAGTTGTGTTGCCATTTTGATTTGAAACGGATCTGTGTGTTTTGTGCAGGCTTTTGCCGTCAGGATGTTGAGAGCCAATGTCGGCAATCCCAAACTTTTGAGCTCCTGCAGGCGGGAATTTCTGATCGTTCGGGCATTGACGAGTCCCTTGGCAAGGGCACAACGAGCGGCACAACGTTGCAAGCTGCGTCTGAGAAAACCCGAATCAGAACGCAAAGGGAATTTGAGGTCAGGTGGAAACTCACTTGCCGTGAAAACTTTCTGGAGACGGCGGCAGACGTTCAGAGGTAATTTGATGACTCTCGGGTTTTGCGCTGTGAGTTGAATACAACCATTGGCAAAATCGAAGTTTTTTTCTGTTAAGGAAAAGATTTCAGCAGGGGTTAGGGCCGCATAGCGCAGAAAAATAAAAATTCCCCAAATTTTTTTGCGTGCTAATCGGGTTTTGCTGTTTTTGCTCTTCTCGATTTGTTCAAATAGCCATGTTTCGATTATTAAGAGCTCATTTGCTGTAAGTAAATTTTGTGTCGTATTAAAATTTTTATCACTATTCTTATTTTTTAAAAAGTATACAAGATAGTCATATTCTTCATTCTTTAAATTAGATACAAAATCTTTAATATAAGTTATATCTAAGCTTGTGTTGTTATTTATCATATGCTAAAATATTTGTTATAAATGGCAGGGTGGTTTTGTGGTCTTGTGTATTTATTGTGGGCGATGACGTTGTGGCTATCTTTAGGTGTTTTGTCTCTAAAGAGTTTTAACGTGATAATTTTTGTATTTTGCATGCTTTAGAAAGCTGATAAAAATTAATATTTACGAGGCTAACAACCATTAATATTGTATATCCTGTAACTATTTTTCCTTTAATGGAAACCCAACCACATTATTGGGGGTGGTAGTTCTCTACTTGTTGAAAGTCGTACAGGCGCTTATGTGTTCATGGTGCGATTTGGGCTATTGAACTGGCTTGACAGCATGTGCAAAATTCTCTATCAACTATCATCTCGCAGACGACTGCCAAAAGGCACAAAGCAGAAGCCAGAGCGAAAGGTCTCTTGCAGCCTGTATCCGATTTTGGCAATGCGCTGAGAGCGTCAAAACGATCTTTGCTAGCATACTGATTTAGATATTTTTTGCGATAGCTTACGCCCCGCCGGAGGAAAGTTATGGAACAAAAGGATCTCGAATTTTTTCGTAAAACTCTCAGCGAAATGCTTGAGGATGCCAAACAGAAAGGCGATTCTACCATTGAGGACATGAACGGCAGTAACGAGATTTTTGCTGATCCGGCGGATCGGGCTACGGCAGAATCCGACAGATCCTTTACACTACGTATTCGTGACCGAGAACTCCATCTGATTCGCAAGATTCAGTCGGCTTTACAACGCATCGAGGACGGCAGTTTTGGTATTTGTGAAGAATGCGGAGAAGAAATTAGTCTGTCAAGGCTGAAAGCACGTCCTGTGACGCGGCTCTGCATCAAATGTAAAGAACGTCAGGAGCAGATGGAAAAGCACCACGGCAATTAATTTTTTGCGCCATGGACGCCCATCTTTTTCGTCGTTTGGTTGATGAATTATCAGGTCTCCTGAGTCAGGCTCGATTGGAGAAGATTCAATCCCCTGCTCAGGAGATATTTTCTTTTGTTTTCTACACACGTCTCGGCAAAAGACAGCTCTGTCTGCGTTTTGGCCGGCAGGATGCGTTTCTTTTTCTTTCGTCTCATCCGCTTGCTGCAGGCAGCGCCCCTCCGGCAACGGTGATGCGTTTGCGCAAGTTTCTTCAGGGACGCAGAGTGCGCAATTTGCTTGCCCAACCGTTCCAAAGACGTTTGTGGTTACTTTTTGAAGCGGCCAGTTCACTGACTGCTGAAAAGGCTGAAATACCGCAAAAAGTCCCCTGTTTGTTGTTAGATCTTCGTGAAGGTGTCTTTTTGCATTTTCTTGATCCCGAAACGATGCCGGCCGAAGAAGAGGTTCTGTGGCCAAGCGCGGAAAATTTACCTGATGCCATCACGAACTGGCGTGAATGGCCGGTTTTGACCCCCGCATTACGCAAAACGCTGCTTCAGCTTGAATTGCCTGAAGCATTAGCGCTGTTGCATGATTTGCGTCTTGGCGGTGGGGATCTTTTTGCCTATCGCCATGGCGACATGGTTTTCGACAAGTTATTTGCCTGGCCTCTTCCCCCCGCTCTGGCCAAGGACAGCGTAGAAGAAGTCCATGCCGATGCGTTGCCGATCATTGAGCAGTTTGGACAGAGACTCGTTTTTGCTGAAATAGTTCGTCAAGAAGAAAAAGAGCAAGAGCAAAAAAAACGTCAGGAAAAAAAGAAGCTGGCCAAGCTGATGAGGAAGCTTGATGAAGAGGAAAAACGCCTGAGCCTGATGTGCGAAGCTCAGCAGCAAGCTATCTTGCTCAAAAATGCAATCTGGAAACTGGATAAACAGGCGAAAGTTCCTGAAATCTTGCTATTTGATGAGGTGGCACACCGTGAAGTTCGTCTTGCGCTTGACGTGCGTTTAACGCTCCAGGAAAACATGGAGCGTCTTTTCCATACCGCTCAACGGGGAAAGCGTGGTCTAGTCTATCTTCAAGAGCGTAGGGATAAGTTACTGCAAGCAGAGAGTTCTGAAAACTCTGCCGCCGCAAATCAAGCCAAGACAAAAGCGAGCAAAACGCAAGCCGTGGGGCGCCTTGATCCGTCAATCCAGGAGTTTCGTAGTTCAGATGGTTTCCTGATGATCAGGGGAAAGAATGCTCGTGGGAATCTTGCTTGTCGAAAAAATGCCAAAAACCATGATATCTGGCTGCATGTACTCAATGGGCCTGGCGCTCATGTAGTTATTCGTTTGCAATGGCCGGGGCAGGAAATCCCCGAAAGAACGTTGTGTGAGGCTGGCCAGCTTGCCGCTAATAAGAGTTGGCAGCAGCATGCTGACACAGCCCATATTCAGTATGCTGAAATCAGACATATTAAGGCGATGAAGGGGGCAACGGCCGGCACGGTGAAGATTGATAAGGTTCTGCTTACAAGGGAAGTTCCTGTTGATCCCTCGGTTGATGAGAAGCTTGCGTTGTCCCGGAACGAGTAGAGTCCAATGCCTTTGGCAGCATAGATTTTTTTTTAAAAAGAAGCAGATTAGCGACGAATTGCCCTTGCGATTTTTTCCCTTTACGAGTATTTATTATCATCATTTTGAGAGTTTTTGTGTTTCCTTGCTGCATAGTTTTGGAGAGATGGCAGAGCGGTTGATCGCGGCGGTCTTGAAAACCGTTTAGGGTTTACGCCCTACGGGGGTTCAAATCCCTCTCTCTCCGCCACAATATACTTCACCTCACAAGCATGAAAGTCCGCAAAGTCTAGAGCTAAGCGGACTTTCTTCTTTTTTGGCATCTGGCTGAAAATTACGAAGGATAGGCTCTTTCTGCCGCTTTTTTGACGATTTCTAAATAATAGAGATTATATTTACGATCGGGTTCGAGGTGACAGCCTTCTCCCCATTCATTCCATGCGTTGAGAAAAACGTACTGCAGAGAAGGGGGTAAGACAATTTTGGTGTATTCAACTAAATAGTTCAGTGTATGGGCAAAGGCCCGCGGATCAATTCCCGTGCAGGCAATGCCGTCCAATCCTCGCCTGGGTGTGTTGTCCCAGGCAGGAAAGGTGCAGCGTATGCGAGGATAGGGCGGGATTTCTTTATGCGTCATGAAGTTCAGCGTTTTTTTGTAGTCAATCTGCACCGGACGCTCTCCGGGTAGCGAGACATGGTTTTCTTCACGCCAGTTTGGGGCAAATTCAACCATCGCATCAAAGGCAAACTGGCTTGGTGAGGCCGGTCCGTAGGCTTCAACGCCTGCCAAAAAGAGTTCACCGAACCCCTGTCGTAGGCTTTCTTCCTTGAGAATTTCTGCGTAAATCCGCATCAAGGGATTGCGTTCTGGTGCCCAGATCAAAAGACAGGGCCGACCATTGATGGTCAAATACCTTTTGTCCTCCAGATAGATTCTGATCTGCGAAAAGAGAAGTCGGGCAAGAGATTGAGAATACTCTTGTCTAACGAAAATGGCCTGTGGGCCCTTCGTGTTGTCGTACCAACTTGGGTGTGCCCAGCACAGACAATAGCGATTTTTAATGGAATTGTTGTTACGGATGATTTGTAACGGTCTTTCTAGAAGTGTTTTACCCGAGAAATTATAATAATAGTAGCAGAATCCTGTTATACCAAAGCTATAAGCCAAATCGTGCTGGTAGCAAAGAAATTTTTCGTTGCGCAGATCGTAACAGCCGATCATTTTATGTGGAACGTGTGGCTGATAATGGCCTGGAAAAAGAGGTCGAGCCTTGAGTACATTATCCCACTCAGTAAACCCAGCTCCGTAAACAGCGTCGTTTTCGGGAATGGGGTGATATTGAGGCAGGTAAAAGGCGAAAAATTCCATAACTGAGCTGACTTTAGGTGAAGAAGCCGTTTGAGAGGAGGTCGTGTTCGCCATGGCGAACACGACCACGATAAGAAGAAAGAAATTTCTTAGCTTGCACTTTGCTGAGGCTTGATCTATCTAAACGTTTGGGCTTTTCGGCATTTTAACCGTTCTTCCAGCATGTGAGAGGATAATTATGGCAATTTATATTTCAGGATCTCTTGCCTTTGACAGAATTATGACTTTCCCCGGTCATTTTCACGATCATATATTGGCTGAGAATTTACGTGCGATAAATGTGAGCTTTATGGTGGATGGCATGGAAGAACGGCGTGGCGGCTGTGCAGGCAATATCGCCTACACGCTTTCGCTGCTGGGTCAGAAGCCAATCATTATTGCCTCAGCCGGTAAGGATTTTGGATCATATGCCGCACATTTGCAAAAAGCTGGCCTGCCACTTGAAGGCATTCGTCGCATTGACGATATCTATACCGCTCAGGGCTTTATCACAACCGATTTGAACAACAATCAGATTACGGGCTTTTATCCCGGTGCTATGGGGCAGCCTGCTGATTACGATTTTCCCCATCTAGATCCTGAGCACGACATTGCCATTGTTTCGCCTGGCAATATGCAAGACATGCAGCGACTGCCCAAATTCTACAAAGAACACGGAGTTCGTTATATTTACGATCCAGGTCAGCAATTGCCGGTCCTTAGCCAGAAGGACCTGCTTGAGGCCATCGAAGGGTCTTTTGCGCTCATTTCCAATGATTATGAAATCAATATGATTTGTAAAACAACTGGTCTGAGCCCCAATGAACTGATTGGACGCACACTCTGGCTTGTGACAACGCAAGGCAGCAAGGGAGCCACAGTGCACGGCGCAGACGGGACAGAAATGCACATTGATCCTGTTCCTGTTGACAATGTTGTGGATCCCACAGGAGCCGGTGATGCGCATCGCAGTGGCATCCTCTTTGGTTTAGCCAATGGCTTGGATCTTCCACGTTCCGCACGGTTGGGCTCGGTTACGGCCAGTTTTACTGTGGAAAAGATGGGCACGCAGGAGCACACCTTTACCAAGGAAGAATTTACGGCTCGCTATCAAGAAGCCTTTGGCCCTCTCCCCAAGCGAATTGCGGCGCTTTTTTAGCTCCGTTGACCTTGATTCCATCCTTTGCCTAGCGGAAGAGCTATGACAGCACAAGACAGGATCAGAAACTTTTGCATTATTGCCCATATTGATCACGGTAAATCGACCTTGGCAGACCGTATTCTCGAGCTTACAAAACTTGTCAGCGGTCGCGAAGCGCGTGAGCAGTATTTAGACCGTATGGACCTAGAACGTGAGCGTGGCATTACCATCAAGGCGCAGACTGTGCGTATTCCTTATACGGCAAAGGATGGTCTTGAATACGAACTCAATCTTATCGATACACCAGGTCATGTTGACTTCAACTATGAAGTGTCGCGATCCCTTGCCGCCTGTGAAGGGGCTCTCTTGGTCGTGGATGCCACCCAGGGCGTGGAGGCACAGACACTGGCCAATGTCTATCTTGCCTTAGATCACGATCATGAGCTTATCCCTGTATTGAATAAAATAGATCTCCCCAGTGCCGATGTCAGTCGAGTCAAGGAAGAAATTGAAGAGTCCATTGGTCTTGATTGCAGTGAGGCTCTTGCGGTTTCAGCCAAGACCGGTCAGGGGGTCGATGCGGTGCTTGAAGCCATCGTCAACAGACTGCCGGCACCTTCAGGCGATCCTAAGGCTCCGCTCAAAGCGTTGATTTTTGATTCATGGTACGACAGCTATCAGGGTGTCGTTACGCTTTTCCGTGTATTTGACGGAGTCATTCACCTTGGTGATCACATCCGTCTGATGAATACAGGGCGCGAATACGAAGTGTTGCGACTGGGCGTTTTTTCTCCCGAAGCCCGTGATGTGGACAAACTTTCTGCCGGTGAAGTGGGCTTTCTCTGCGGATCCATCAAGGAGCTGGGGCACGCCCGTGTGGGCGACACTATCACGGCCGTGGATAATCCTGCCCAGGAAGCGGTGCCAGGTTTTAAAGAAGCCCGTCCTATGGTTTTCTGTGGTCTTTATCCAACAGAATCTGACGCCTATGAGGCTCTCAAATCCGCTCTGGAAAAACTCCAGCTCAACGATGCGGCCTTTACCTTTGAAGCGGAGACTTCTCAGGCGTTGGGCTTTGGTTTTCGTTGTGGCTTTCTCGGGCTTCTGCATATGGAAATTGCCCAGGAGCGTCTGGAACGCGAATTTTCCGTCGGCTTGATCGCTACGGCACCTTCCGTGGTGTATAAGGTAGAAACCACAACAGGTGAAACGCTCGCCATTGATAATCCCAGCCATTTGCCAGATGCTTCCAAAATCAAGGCGATGTACGAGCCCTATGTGCGCATGGATATACATGTTCCCAATGAATATGTGGGCAACGTTATGAAACTGTGTGAGGAAAAGCGCGGCACACAGAAAAATTTGAATTATCTTTCGAGCAACCGTGTGGTGCTCACCTATGAACTTCCTTTTGCCGAAATTGTCTACGATTTCTTTGACCGTCTGAAATCGGTCACTCGCGGTTATGCCTCCATGGATTATCAGCCAATCGACTACCGTGAGAGCAAGCTTGTGCGCTTGGATATCCTATTGAACGGCGAAGCTGTGGATGCGCTTTCGGTCATTGTACATAGTGATCGTGCCTATCCCTATGGTCGGGCTTTGGCCTTGAAGCTCAAACGTACCATCCCGCGTCAGCTCTTTCAGGTGGCCATTCAGGCTGCCATTGGACAAAAAATTATTGCGCGTGAGACAGTTTCTGCCTTCCGTAAGGATGTGACGGCAAAATGTTATGGCGGTGACATAACACGCAAGCGAAAGCTGTTGGAAAAACAAAAGGAAGGAAAAAAGCGGATGAAAATGATGGGCAATGTGGAATTGCCTCAGGAGGCATTTTTGGCTGCATTAAAGGTCGAAGACGCCTAAGGCGTCTTCGACTGGCTGATTTGATTCACTCAGCCTGTGCTTTGAGCGCTTCGGTTTGCGCCGCTGTGGCCAGCGCTTCGACGAGCGGTGTAAGCTCTCCCTGCATGATTTTTTCGAGAGAATAGAGGGTGAGATTGATGCGGTGATCGGTGCAACGTCCCTGAGGAAAATTGTAGGTACGGATGCGTTCTGATCGATCACCTGAACCCACCTGCGCTTTGCGGTCAGCGGAGACTTCGGAATTTTTTCTGTCGCGTTCAGCGGCAAGCAGGCGCGAGGCCAGAACTTTCATAGCCCGCGCTTTATTTTTGTGCTGGGAACGCTCATCCTGGCAGGTCACTACCGTGCCAGTAGGAATATGGGTGATACGTACGGCGGATTCAGTTTTATTGACGTGCTGACCGCCTGCTCCGCTGGCTCGGTAGACGTCGATACTCAAATCTTCTGGTCGGATTTCAATATCTACTTCATCGGCTTCTGGCAGCACAGCCACTGTGGCTGCCGATGTGTGGATGCGTCCCTGAGTTTCCGTTACAGGAACGCGTTGTACCCTATGGGTGCCAGCTTCATACTTCAGATGACTGTAGACGCGGTTGCCGGCAATGAGACAGATGATTTCCTTGAATCCGCCGGATTCAGAATCCGATTGGCTTAAGATCTCAACTTTCCAGCCCTGAAGTTCGGCATAGCGGGTGTACATGCGGAAAAGATCCGCAGCAAAGAGCGTCGCTTCATCACCACCGGTACCAGCGCGGATTTCAAGAATGGTATTTTTTTCATCAAGAGGATCTGCAGGCAACAGAGCGACCTTGAGCTGATGTTCGATTTCCGGCAATTGGGCCTCGGCTTTTTGGATTTCTTCCTTGGCCATTTCCCGAATATCACTGTCGTCATCGTGCAAAAGCAGTTTGTTTTCTTCAATGTCGTTGGTCAGGGCTTTATGCTTGCGAAAGAGCGTGACAATTTCTTCAAGGTCAGCGTGAGATTTTGCCAACTTGCGGTAACGATCTTGATCATTGAAGACCTGAGGGTCAGCGAGAGACGCTTCAAGTTCAAGATATTTCCGTTCAAGACTTTCGAGTTTAGCGAACATGGTGTCCTCGGCTTCGGGGCTGTTTGACCTGATTCAGTCTTCGAGTGTGTAGGCTTCAGTTTCCACAAGCTTGCGGTCGCACTCATCAAGGGCTACGGCCAGAGAAACCAGTGCTACGGCAATTTGGCTCTCATCGGGTTCCTTGGTGGTCAGTCTTTGCAGAAAAAGTCCCGGGGCTTGAAAGACATGCTTGGCAGCAGAATTACGCAATTTGGCGGCGTAGCGAATCAGTTCATAAGAAAAGGCGCTGATCGGCACGATGAGTAGAATCTTGATAGCTATCCCCAAGCTGTGCTTAACGATTTCACCGTCCGGCGCGATCAAGGCAAGCAATGGGGGGACAAGCACTGCATGCAAAAGAATTGATAAGGCGATGACAAAAAGCAGAAAAGTTGTGCCACAGCGTGGGTGAAAGCGGCTTTGTCTGCGGGTGCTGGTCTGCGAGATGCATTGTGCTTGTTCAAAGGCATGAATAGTCTTGTGTTCAGCCCCATGATAACAGAGCACCCGTCGAATGTCGGGCATCAGGGAAATCAGCCAGAGATAGCCAAAAAAAATGCAAGCTTTGAAAAAACCATCCCAGATGTGGAAGGAGAAGCCTTCCACATTGCCTCCAATATGGAGAAAGAACATCAAAAGGGAAAGAAAGTGCGGGGCCAGCACAAAAAGGCCCACGGCCATGATCACGGCGATGATCATACTCGCGACAAGCTGCAGATTGGTTACCTTCTGACTTTCATCGGCTTCAGCGAGTTCCGCAGACTTGTTCAGGGCACCCACGCCGTTGTAGAGGGTGTCCACAAGTACGGGAAAACCGCGTATGACGGGGAGCTTAAAAAAAGGATGGCTAAAGAAGGTGCGCCACGGTCTGCGGATTGCGACAATGGAACCGTCCGGTCTGCGAACCGCAAGGCCGTAAACGTCCGCATTGCGCATCATCACGCCTTCCATTACTGCCTGCCCCCCAACTAGAGGGCGCGAAGTAAGAGATTCGCTTTTGTCGAGTTCTTCGATAGATTGCGAAAGGAAGGCGTGAAGCGCAAGATGGGGAAAAAGGGGTGAGTTATTTCTTTTCAAATTTGGCGTACTTTTTACGGAAACGGTCAATACGTCCCGCTGTATCAAGGAAACGCTGCTTGCCGGTGAAGAAAGGATGACAGGCAGAGCAGACTTCAACATGTACCGTTTCGCCCTTGGTGGAAAGCACTTTTTCTTCATGTCCGCAGGCGCAGACAATGGTCGCATTGTAGACTTTGGGGTGGATGTTTTTTTTCATGATTTGTTCCTTGAAGTGATTTTTTCCGCAAGAGAGCAAACAGCGGCTAGTTAGGTCGGTAAAGAGGTCGGTATTTGTTCGTCATAAAAAACGTCGAGCCAATCTCTTTGCGGATACGCTTCTCGCTGAGGTTCGCACCTGGCAGAGAGGCGTCACACCAGCACGGCAAAGAAAGCGAAAAAGCTTTTTTTGCCTGCTAGCCAATACAGGGCATGCATTCTATATAGCTGAGTTGCTTTTGGCAAGAACTATCTTTGTGCTGTCCAGAGGCTTGCGCTGAGCATGCAGTGAATTCGGCCTTAGCCCGACAATGACAAAGCTGTCTGTCTGCCACAGGGCTTTGCTTCGTCCAAGCCACGTAAAGACAGAACACAGTGCCACGGTCTGTTGCGGAGATCTTCGCTGTCGAGACATCATCGTCGTACTGATTTCTCAATACGTTGTCTGGTGGTCTTTTTAAGGGGAGCCACATTCCTTTATGGAGTGTGGTTGTTCACGTATGCGGAAAGCTGCTGGGCGGTAACGATTTGCTGATATAATATGATGCGCTCTTTGCTTTCTGATTGTGTGCAGAGATGAAGTGTGAGGAGCGTACTGGCCTGGCAAGGAAGCTCGCGTTGGCAACTGTGGGGATAAAAGGTCAGTGAAAAAGTTGATGCCGTTGAGAACAAAAGTCTTGTTTTTGCCTGCTGATTGAGCGCAGAGGTGACATTCAGCCGCATCTTTGGTAGAAATACGCTCTTGATTATGAGCCTGCAATGGCTGTTTGCAAAGCTTGGCAAGATCCAAGGTCCTGTGTCTTTTGAGCTTAGCTTAAGCAATCAGACTCGCAAATCACTCTTCTTATCAATAGAGGAAAAACAAGGGAGGCAGCGTTTCCTCCTCGGCCTTTTTAGCCCGAGGTCTCCACGCTGAAATGAGTCATGAGAGAAGCGCAAGAGAAGGCCAAAAAATCACTGGTTCGCGAATACGCCGAGGCGCTAGGCATTGCCCTGCTTCTGGCTTTGGTCATCAGAACGTTTGTTGTTCAAGCCTTCAAGATCCCTTCTGAATCCATGCTCTCTACTTTGCTCGTTGGCGATCAGCTTTTGGCCAGCAAATTTGCTTACGGAGTAAAGATTCCTTTTACCCATATGTATATTTATCGCGGTCCTGACCCTCAGCGTGGTGACATCGTCATCTTTGAATATCCTGAAGATCCGAGCACAGATTTTATTAAACGCATCATCGGAGTCCCCGGTGATACCATAGAGGTTCGGGATAAGCAACTCTACCGCAATGGTGAAGCTGTGAAAGAAAAATATATTCAGTTCACGGACCCCGATCATATCGTTGCGCGTCGGGATAATTTTGGTCCCGTGACTGTGCCGCCAAATCATTATTTTGTGATGGGTGACAATCGCGATAATTCACACGATTCACGATTTTGGGGCTTTATCACACGCGAGTCGATCCGCGCCAAGGCCTGGCGTATTTATTGGTCATGGGGCTCGGGCGGACTGAAGAGTATACGCTGGGGCCGGCTCGGTAGCCTTGTGCAGTAGGTTTGGAGGGCGATCTTGCAAAAACTCTATGTAGTCATGGTCGGCCTGCCAGCCCGTGGAAAATCGACATTGGCGAGACGTATTTGCCAGGGGCTGAAGGAAGAGGGCGTGTTAGCGCGCATTTTTAACAATGGCGAACTCAGACGCAGTCTTTACGGCTCCGATTCCACGGATGCCGATTTTTATGATCCCAAAAACCTTGAGCACAAGCGTATGCGCGAGCAGATCGCCATGCGCAATCTTAAGCGGGCACAGAGCTGGCTGGCCAATGAGGGCACCGTGGCTGTCCTGGATGCCACCAATGCCAGTCGTGAACGCAGACAATTGATTGAGAAAGTGCTCAATGATCACCCCGTCTTCTTTGTGGAATGCGTGAATGAAGATGCCATGCTGCAGGATATCTGCATCAAGCGCAAAACAGCGTTGCCGGAATTTGCCAATTATAGTCAAGAGGCGGCGTTAGAGAGCTTTTTGAAACGCATTCGTTATTACGAATCCATCTATGTGCCTCTTGCTACAGAAAAATACTGGTTGCGGGTGGATTCCACAGCCAACAGGATTTTGGAAGAGCATGCGCTTGAAGGCAGCCCGTTTTATCCGGCAATACGGCAGATTTTAGTCGATTTGCCGGCTTCCAATCTTTATCTTGCAAGGCACGGACAGACAGAATTCAATGTCCAGGGACGCATTGGTGGCGATCCTCTTTTGACCGACAAGGGAAGACGTCAGGCCCAGGCCTTAGCGGATCATTTTCGTCCCATGGGTATTGATTGGGTTTTTACTTCAACCAGACGTCGATCACACGAAACAGCGGCTCCTGTACTCAGGGACCGTGCCAATGTGCACACTCTGGCCATGCCAGAATTTGACGAACTGTGGGCTGGTGATTGTGAGGGCATGCGCTACAGTGAAATTCGCGAGACCATGCCGCATGTTTCGGAGGGTCGCAATGCGGATAAATATGGCTATTGCTATCCCAATGGGGAAAGCTACGCCATGCTCACTGAGCGAGTAAAAAATGGTTTGCGGAGGGCGTTGTTTTTGGCAGGTGACAGCCGGATTTTGATTATCGGGCATCAGGCCATCAACAGGGTACTGCTCTCGCTCTTTTTGCGATGTCGTGAAGCCGATATCCCCTATATCTTCGTACCGCAAAACGAGTACTATCACATCAGTGTGAGCTTGCGGCGTAAAGTTTTTGAACGAATTCCTTACAGCCAAAACGCAAAATAAGCCGAAGCTGAGGATTGACAGCATCTCAAGTTTCTTGAGAAAGCCAACTGCCCCGTATGCGTGCGGGGCTTTTTTTTTGCCCCGCACCCATATGAGATGCTCAGAAGTTTTTTTCGTCTCCCTGGGGCATGTGTTTTCCCCGCATAAGAAAAAGCAGAAGGCAACAGAGCGAGATGAGCACGCCGGCCACAGTCGCCTGGGTCATGGACCAGGCAAAGGGGAATTTGTCATAGCAAAAAAGGTATGTTGCGCAGACCGTGGTCATGAACAAGGCGGGAAAGAGTGCAACAAGAAAACAGCGTTGGCGACGTCTGAGCCAGACTGCACAGGCCCAGAGTGTGACGCAGGCCAGGGTCTGATTGGTCCAGCCAAAGGCCATCCAGATTTGCGTGAATTCTCCCGTGGCAAAGTAGATGCCCAGGAGGAAGATCGGAATGGCCAAGAGAATGCGGCGGCGTAAGCTGTTTTGATTCCACTCAAGCATGTCGGCTAAAATCAGGCGACCTGTACGAAAGGCGGTATCACCTGTGGAAATGGGGAGTATGACAACGCCTAAAAAGACAAGTGTTCCACCCACAACACCACCCAACAGTCCTTCCGAAGCCTGGGAAACCACAACGGCCGGTTTACCGGCAGCGAGTAAGGTCTGGGGATCGCCCCCGTAAAACGAAAGGCCGATTGTCACCCAGATGAGGGCAATGACCCCTTCTGCGATCATGACGCCGTAAAACATCGGCCGTGCCTGACGCTCAGACTGCATGCAACGGGCCATCATCGGTGATTGAGTCGCATGAAAGCCTGAGATGGCGCCGCAGGCAACGGTCACAAAGAGCATGGGCCAGAGGGGCAGTCCTTTTGGGTGCTGATTGGTGAAAAAGTCTTGCCAGTCTATGCCCGGTAAGACGGTGTAATGATCGTTGACGAGCAAGGCAATGAACAGACCTACAGCCATGAAAATGAGCAGAATAGCAAAGAGCGGGTAGATACGGCCAATAATTTTGTCGATGGGCAATATGGTTGCGAGAAAATAGTAGATAAAGATGACAAGGGAAAAGGCCGCGGTTAACAATTTCATGACATTCAACGAGCCGTTTTCCACAAAGAGGGAAAAGATCGGGCTTTGGGCAAGCGTTGAAAGAAATTGATTATAAGCGGCGTTCGAGGACAAGAGATTGTGGGTTTTAAAGGCCAGAAGACCGGCTGGGCCGTTAACAAAGACTGCTCCCACAAGAATCATGAACCAGATGGTGAAAATCAAGAGAAACCAGCGAACGTAGGGCCCAAGATTGCGACCAATGACCTCAGGATAGGATATGCCGCCGTAGCGCAGACTCATGGCCCCTGAGAGAAAGTCGTGAACAGCGCCGGCAAAGATGGAGCCGACAACGACCCAGAGCAGGGCTGATGGACCATAGAGCGCCCCCAGGATGGGCCCGAAGACAGGACCGAGACCTGCGATGTTCAAAAGCTGAATGAAGAAAATTTTGTAGGGTGCCAGAGGTACATAGTCTACGCCGTCGGCTTTGCTTTGTACGGGGGTTGGGCGGTTCGGCTGAATACCGAAGATTTTTTCCACCACGAGGCCGTAACAGGCATAGCCGAGCAGCAGGAGCATTAGCGCTGCAAGAAAATAACTGATTCCCATGGAAGAACCCTTGTTTAACGCGAAAAAAAGGGAGGGAGTGCGGCTCCCTCCTCAAAGTCATCAGATCGTAAGCGGTTCCTTTCGTCTTCGTGCTGAGGCGGAAAGGCCGCTGTTTTGTTGTTTTGTCACCAACGGCGCAGGCCGCTGATGTTGTGCCGCAGATCTCTGCCCAGCACAAGTCTTGCACAGCGTCCGGTCAAGCAGGTAACAGGTAGGCTTGTACCGACTTGTGCAAACGTTTGAGGTGATTGCCACCTCTGAGTTGCTTACGCTTTGCTTTTGGCCAGCACTTCTTGTGCGGTCAGAGCAATCTGCAGTTCTTCATTGGTTGGCAGGACGAGCACTCTGATTTTCGAGTCTTTGCTTGAAATATCACGTTCTTCGCCACTACGCTTGTTGTTCTTTACTGGATCGAGGCTAATGCCGAGAGATTCAAGACCCTCGATGACGCCAGCGCGTACTAAGGCATCGTTTTCGCCAATACCAGCACTAAAGATCAAGGCGTCGACCTTGCCTTCCAAAAGGAAGAAGAAGGAACCCAAGGTCTTTTTAATGGAACGAATGAGCATGCGGCGGGCCAGCAGCGCA
The DNA here is from genome assembly GCA_024699605.1 of Desulfovibrio sp. GTDB lineage: Bacteria > Desulfobacterota > Desulfovibrionia > Desulfovibrionales > Desulfovibrionaceae > Desulfovibrio. The sequence continues at coordinate 34,547 of JAILPJ010000102.1, forward strand.
TTTTCGTCGTGATCTGTGTCCGCAAGTTTGTGAATGTCACGCAGATCGGTTTTGCCACAGAGGCCGAGCAGACCCGACTTTTTATTCATCAAGGTGTCCACCTCATCAGCGGACCAGCCTTTTTGCTTGATGATATAGGGCACAATGGCCGGGTCGATGCTGCCGCAGCGTGTGCCCATGATCAGCCCTTCCAAAGGCGTGATGCCCATACTGGTATCATAGCACTGACCATTTTTCACGCAGCCCAGAGAGGAACCATTGCCCAAATGCAGCGTAATGCAGTTGAATTCCTTGAGAGGCTTTTTCATGAAGGCTGCGCCACGATGCACCAGATAGGTGTGTGAAGTGCCATGGAAGCCGTAGCGACGGATTTGCAATTCCTTGCAGAGATCCTGAGGCAGAGCATAGGTATAAGCTTCGCGAGGCATTTTCATGCCAAAGGCGGTATCAAAGACCGCCACATTGGGTACTCCGGGGAAGAGCTGTTCAGCCACTTCGATGCCTGTGAGATTGGCGGGATTGTGGAGCGGGCCCAAGGGAAAGGCATCACGAATGGTCTTTTTGGTTGCGGCATCAACCAAGGCCGGCTCGGTCTGATAGTAACCGCCATGGAGGACACGGTGACCAATGACCGCAATTTCTTTAAGATCCTTGATCACGCCCTTTTGCGGGTCGGTGATCAGGTTGATGACCTGGCGAATTGCTTCATTGTGATTGGGAAAGACCGACTCCTGAACAATCTTCTCTTCCTTGTCCGTATCGGGGGCAATTTTGTGGGTCAGGCAACCTGTTTTGGGATCCCCGATACGTTCCACAAGGCCAGAGCAAAGAACGCTCTGATCAGTCATTTCATAGAGTTTATATTTGCAGGAGGAAGATCCCGCATTGAGCACAAGTATTTTCATTAACTATTCAGCGCACTCCGAAGTCAAGGCTTGGAATCAGCGCTGCCTCCTTTTTTGAAAGCTAGATATGAACTTTTCGCCACGCCGTAAACGTAGAAAAAAGTATGGGCAAAAGGCTGTACTTGGCGGCCTGCTATTTTTCGTTTGCGGCCTGTATAGCGGTGATGGCAACGGTATTGACAATATCGGGGACAAGGCAGCCGCGCGAGAGGTCGTTGACGGGCTTGTTCAGTCCTTGCAGTACAGGGCCGATGGCGATGCAGTCGCAGGCTCTTTGCACGGCCTTGTACGCGGTATTACCGGTGGTCAGGCTGGGGAAGATAAAGACAGTCGCCTTACCGGCCACAGCGCTGTTGGGCATCTTGGTTTTGGCGACAATGGGATCTATGGCCGCATCATACTGCAGGGGACCGTCAATGAGCAAGCTTGGATCCTTTTCCTTGGCCAGTTTAGTGGCCTCGATAACTAAGTCCACATCGGGTCCCTTGCCGGAATTACCCGAAGAATAGGAAATCATTGCAACTCTCGGCTCAATGCCAAAAGCCATGGCGGTCTGAGCTGTGGTTACGGCTATTTCCGCAAGCTGCTCGGCTGTGGGATTGGGATTGACTGCGCAGTCGCCAAAGACGAGCACGCGGTCTTTGAGGCACATCAAAAAGCACGAGGATACAACGGAAAAGCCGGGCTTAGTTTTGACAAACTGCAGAGCCGGACGGATCGTGTGGGCTGTGGTATTCACAGCTCCGCTGACCATGCCGTCGGCATCGCCCTTTTTGACCATCATGGTGCCAAAGACTGTAGCATCCAGCATGGTCTTTTTGGCGTCTTCTTCTGTTACCCCTTTTTTCTTCCGCAGCTCGTAATAGGTGTTGGCATAGTCGGCGAATTTTTCTGAATTGGCAGGATCAATGATTGTCGCCTTGGAAATGTCAAGGCCAAGCGACTGGGCCTTTTTCTGAATTTCGTCGGTTTTGCCCAAGAGAATAATATCGGCGATCTCGCCTTTGAGCAGAACATCAGTGGCTTTAAGAATACGATCTTCCAGTCCTTCGGCCAGCACAATGCGCTGTTTGGCCTTGCGCGCTTTGCTGTTCAGTTCAAGCTGGAAAAGAGCTGGCGCCATGGGCAGTTCGGGAGCATCAAGCAGGCGGCCGCGGATATTGTCGAGGTCGACGGCATGAGCAAAGCTTTCCGCTGTGGCTTTGTCGTCATCGAAGAAGAAAACGGGTGATTCGCCATTGATCATAAAGCTGGCATTGAGGGCATTTTCTTCACTTTTGGCCAGGCGTACGCCAAAGAGCATACTGGCAAAGGGATAACAGCTGGCCTGAGCTAAGCAGGTCTGAGCCTGGTCAAGGCACTTTTTGATCGCCTCAAAGCCGGCCTTTTGTCCGTCGCAAAGCAGCAGCGCCGGTGAACCTAACTGCGCAGCCAGTTTGGCGTCACTTGCCAGATTGTCTTTGCCTGTTGCGCCCACGACGAGCACAAAGGTATCACCGCTTTTGAGAGCAGAGAATTTTTTCTCAGCGTCGGCCGCTTGAGCGACTTCAAATTGATCAAGATCTGCAGCCGCGGCCTTCAGTTTCTTGGCCAGCGTTTCGCCGCATACGGCCAGGACGGCTGTTTTTTTCTTCGCACTTTTGGCCAACTCGCTGAATCTGGGAATGAGAGAAGATATGGTGTCGGACGAGACATTGCCGAGCAGAGTAAGTGAATTGCTTTTCATCAGATCTTCAGCGTGATACCGCGGCATGTCAGCCGAGGTATCACGTTGCCTCCGTTTTTTATGTTTTGCCGCTAACGACGATCGCCGCTTACGAAATGCGAGGCCTTGGGTCAAGAGATCGTTGCTATCCAGCATGGCAAGGTGTTTTGAATCAACCTTCGCGAGGATGGTTGAAAAGCTGTTCTGCAGGATGCGAACGATCGAAGCCTTTGGCGCTGTGTCTTGAAGCTGATAGCAACAAAGCCTGGTGATTCGAACGTAGGCCGGTCCATCTGCGCGAGACAATTTGGCTCTTTCACCGTGTCCTAACGGCGTGAGGTGACTGACAATGGTTCAGTGTGACCTCCACGTGCAGAAAAGGACGCAGTTTCTTGTCTTTTGAAACAGTTGTCACTGCGCAATCCGGGCCTAAGATTCTTTTGCGAAAAAAAAGCGTGCGCCAGCCCTTGAAAGGCCAGCGCACGCAGTGAGGTCTTAGTTGGATTCTTCAGCAGGCTTGCCGACCTCTTCGGGGAGATCGAGACCTGCTCTTTGCTTCAGGAAGGCGTAACGATCCATGTAGGACTTAATGAGATTGTCACGCAGCTTGCGGCTTGTTTCCGGATCTGCCTTGGCCAGAGAGGCAAAGCGGTTTTCGCCGCTGAGGAATTCTTCCATGTCCGTTGACGGAGCCTTGCTGTCAAGCTGGAAGGGATTCTTGCGTTCCTTGACCAGATCAGGATTGTAGCGGTACAGCGGCCAGTAGCCTGAAGTCACGGCTGCCTTGCCTTCGGCCATACTCTTGCCCATGCCCTTACGCACGCCCTGGTTGATACAAGGAGCGTAAGCAATGATCAGCGAAGGACCCTTGTAGGCTTCAGCTTCCTTGAAGGCTCTGAGTACGCCCTGCTTGTCGGCACCCATGCAGATGGAGGCCACATAGACATAGCCATAGGTCATGGCCATTCTGCCCAGATCCTTTTTGCCGGTTCTCTTGCCGCCTGCGGCAAATTGAGCCACAGCACCCAATGGAGTCGCCTTGGAGGACTGACCACCGGTATTGGAGTAGACTTCGGTATCCATGACGAGCACATTGATGTCGTCACCGCCGGCCAGAACATGGTCTAAGCCACCATAGCCGATGTCGTAAGCCCAGCCGTCACCGCCGAAGATCCAGACACTCTTCTTGGTGAAGAGATCTTCACTGGCGTAGAGTTCCTGAGCCAGAGGATGATCAAGATCGTTGAGGTTGGCCAGAATCTTTTCACCGAATTCACGGGAGCCGTCGGCGTCTTCCTTGTTTTCCAGCCAGCCCTTACAAGCATCGGCCAGAGCCTGCGGCAGATTCTCCACCTTGAGCAGCTCACTGACCATATCGGCTACCCGGTTTCTGCGCTGTACGTAGGCCAGGGCCATACCGCAGCCATATTCGGCGGCGTCTTCAAAGAGCGAGTTGCCCCAAGCCGGTCCATGACCATTCTTATTGGTGGTGTACGGCGTTGTGGGCGAAGAGGCACCCCAGATGGAGGAGCAGCCCGTGGCGTTGGCAATGAGCATACGCTCGCCAAAGAGCTGGGTGAGGACCTTGACATAGGGTGTTTCACCGCAGCCGGCGCAGGCACCAGAGAACTCATGCAGGGGTTGCTGCAGCTGTGATCCCTTGACGCTCGTACGCGGCATCAGCGCATCCTTAACTTCCACATTGGCTTCGGCAAAGGCCAGATTGGCCTTCTGAGCCTCCATCTGCGTCTCCAAGGGCTTCATAACCAGAGCCTTCTCCTTGGCGGGGCAGACATCGGCGCAGGAGCCGCAACCCAAGCAGTCTTCAGGATAAACCTGCATGCGGAACTGGAAGCCTTTGAGTTCCTTACCCTTGGCTTCGACAGTGACAAAGCTTTCAGGAGCGCCTTCTTTTTCGTCGTCACTGGCTACAACCGGGCGAATGGCGGCATGGGGGCAGACAAAGGAGCACTGGCAGCACTGGATACAGTTATTGGGCTGCCATTCCGGAACGAGAATGGCCACACCACGCTTTTCACAGGCAGAGGTGCCAGTCAGGGCAAAACCTGCGGGCTCCATGGCGGAAACCGGCAGCTTGTCGCCATGCTGCAGCAGAATGGGCTTGACGTAGCTTTCAATGTAGTCGTCGCAGTCGCAGCCGCAATGTTCATGGGCTTCCTCGTCCTTCGCCGTAAGCCAGGATTCGGGGTACTTGACTTCATGCAGGCTGGACAAGGCATTGTCCACGGCGGCGATGTTCATGTTGACAACCTTGTCGCCCTTGCTGCCGTAAGTCTTTTTAATGGAAACCTTGAGCAGTTCCACGGCCTTATCAAAATCAATGACATTGGCAAGCTTGAAGAAGACCGTCTGCATGATCATATTGATACGACCGCCAAGGCCCACTTTTTGTGCCACGTCCACAGCGTCGATATTGAAGAACTTCAGCTTTTTGGAGGCGATCGTGCGCTTCATGGAGGCGGGAAGATGCTTATCCAGGTCGCTATCGCTCCAGTTCGAATTGAGTACGAAGGTCGCACCTTCTTTTACGCCTTCAAGAATGTCATACATGGTGACATAGGCGCTCTTGTGGCAGGCGATGTAATCGGCCTGTGTGATCAGATAGGACGAGGTAATGGGCTTTTTGCCGAAGCGCAGGTGGGAAACGGTAAAACCACCGCTCTTCTTTGAGTCGTAGGCAAAATAGGCCTGAGCATAGAGATCGGTATTGTCACCGATGATTTTGATGGCCTGCTTGTTGGCACCAACGGTACCGTCGCTGCCGATGCCAAAAAATTTGCACTGCACAGTGCCCAGGGGCACGGTGTCAATTTCTTCGTCAACATTGAGCGAAAGATGGGAGACATCGTCGTTGATGCCTACGGTAAAGTGATTGCGGGGCTGCAGGCCACGCATATTGTCAAAGATGGCCTTGGCCATGCCAGGCGTGAAGTCCTTGGAGCCCAAGCCATAGCGGCCGGCAAGGATGGTCGGCGCCTCGCCCTTTTCCAGGAAGGCCGTGCAGACGTCTTCGTAGAGAGGTTCGCCCAGCGTACCGGGTTCCTTGGTGCGGTCCAGCACGGTAAGACAGGTGGCTGTCGCTGGGATGGCGGCCAAAAGGTCCTTGGCAGAGAAGGGACGGAAGAGGCGAACTTTGACCAGACCGGTACGCTGTCCCTGATCATTCAAATATTTCACGGTTTCTTCCACAACTTCACAGGAAGAACCCATGCTGATGATCACGCGGTCAGCCTCAGGATCACCCACATAGTCAAAGAGGTGATACTTGCGTCCGGTAATGCTTTCCACCTTGCGCATATTGTCGAGCACAATATTGGGCACGGCGTCGTAATAGAGGTTTTTGGCCTCCATGTTCTGGAAGTAAATGTCGGGATTTTGTGCTGTGCCACGAATGTGGGGATGCTCGGGATTCAAGGCTTGAGCCCGGAATTCGTCAATTTTCTCCCAGTTGACGATTTTTTTGATGTCTTCATAATCAATGACGGAAATTTTCTGAATTTCGTGTGATGTTCTGAAGCCGTCAAAGAAGTGACAGAAGGGCAGGCTGGCATCAATGGCCGAAAGATGGGCGACCAGAGCCAGGTCCATACACTCCTGAACCGAAGAGGAGCAGAGGAAGCAGAAGCCTGTGGCTCGACTGGCCATGACATCCTGATGATCACCGAAGATGGACAGGGCATGAGCGGCCAGAGCACGAGCCGAAACATGGAAAACGCCAGGCAGCATTTCGCCGGCGATTTTGTACATGTTGGGGATCATCAGCAGCAGGCCCTGAGAAGCCGTATACGTTGAGGTCAGGGAACCTGCGGAGAGCATACCGTGGACAACGCCTGCCGCACCCGCTTCAGACTGCATTTCACGGATCAAGACTTTTTGGCCGAAGAGATTTTTTTTCCCTTTCGTGGCCATTTCATCCATTACTTCGCCCATGACTGAAGAGGGGGTGATCGGGTAGATCGCCGCCGTTTCGGTCAATGCGTACGCGATGTATGCGGTGGCATTGTTGCCATCCATGGTTTTCATCCCAGCCATTGGTTCCTCCTAAGATTGGGGTTTGCTGGCCTAAGTAGGATCAGTGAAAATGTTTTAGGAATAAGCCTAGAACACGTATGGATGCCACTTCCATCACGGGCGTTAAGACTTTGGCGCACGGTGGGATATGCCATAGACGCCATAAGGAAACCTTGTAGGGAATCCTGATTTAGTCAATATGTGACAGAAGTCGTCTAAATTTACTTGATTATTTGCCCTCAGTCTAGAGAAAGAAGAGCAAAAAAAGGCTTTTAAGGGAACTTTGTGAAAAAATATTTTTGCTAGGCTTGGGGCAGGAACGCATTCACAATAGCATAGAGCTCAGACCAGGTACGGGCCTGGCAAAAGGCAATGCGCATGGCCCTGGCAAAAGGCTGGCCGCGTACGTAGGAAGAAAGAATGCCGCGCATCCTCGCGGTCTGATCACGAGCAGAGGGGGGATTTTCCTCCACAAGCTGCAGATGGCGCAAAAGCAACCAGCGCAGACTTTGCTCGTCGGCTGCGCCATCCTTTTTTTGCAGGGCTAGACTGTGCTGGCGAAAAATAAAGGGATTTTTCAGCGCTCCACGGGCGTACATGACACAGGCAACGCCACATTCTTCAAGACAGCGTATGCCATCTTGCGCACTGAGGAGATCTCCGGAGGCAATGAGGGGAATACTCAGCTTTTGATGCAAGCGGGTCAGCCATGCGTGATCAGCCTGTCCTTGGAAGTGCTGCTGAGCGTAGCGTGGATGCAGCGTGATCCATGCCGCGCCAGCCTCTTCAAGGCGCAAGGCCAGATCGGGCAGGCAGTTTTGCTTTTCGTTGACTCCAAGACGCAGTTTGCAGCCCACACAACCAGGGCCAGCCTCTCGGATCATGGCGCGGGCACAGGCCAGCGCCTTGTCTGGCTCTGCCAAAAGTGCCGCACCGGCCTTTTGCCGCATGACTTTGGGCACGGAGCAGCCCATGTTCAGATCAAAATAGCGAAAACCTGCTGCTACAAGTTCTGCCACAGCTCTGGCCAGAAAATCCGCTTCAGCGCCAAAAAGCTGTACTACCAGAGGCTGATCGGCGGCTGTGGTTTGTAACAGCGGGAGCGTGCCGGGACTTTCATAACAGAGTCCTTTGGCGCTGATCATTTCCGTGGTAGCGACACAGGCGCCAAGTTCCCGGCAGAGCAGGCGAAAGGGCAGGTCGCTGTATCCGGCAAGGGGAGCAAGCCAAGGCGTGTCCGCACGAAAAGTCAGTCTTTTGTCACAGCTGGACGCCTTGGGAAGACGAAATTTAGCCATGGTCTACCTTATGTTATCGGTCCTGTTGTCAGCTGGCAAAGTTTTTGCTTTAGTGATTGGGAGCCCCTGCGGGCCAATGTTTTGACCTATGGGAGATTGTTCGTGAAGATTCGACACACCCTTTGCGTCTTAGCTCTGAGCACGGCAGCGCTACTTGCTGTTTCTTTGCTGCTTTCGGGCTTTGTTCCCAGGGATGAGGGCGCTTGGTTGCGCCGGCCGGCGAGCTTCGCGGTTGCCCAACTAACGTGGCAGGATATGCCAAGCCCCATCCAATCACAAGGTGACGGCCAGAGACTTTGGGCCTATCGCGGTCCCTGCGTGCTCGAGAGTCTTGAAAAGGACCTTTCTTTGCCCAGTATGGACGAACAGAGCGGGCCCGTACGTTTTCGCGCCAAAAGCGTAGTCCTAGCCTGGGCTGACAACAGTCCACAAGAGCCTGCGCCAGCGTGCGTAGCCGTTCCCCTCCTCGCCTTGGACGGCTTTTCGCAGCCTCTGCTCTATGCCACAATGCCTTTGTCCTATGGAGATTTGACCGATGCCAGCGGCCAGCCGCTGAGCTGGTTTAGCGATCAGACGCTGCAGATGGGCTATACCCCACTGGCCTTGCACAGAGCGCCTCTGTCCGAGGCGTTTGAACCTCAGGGGGGAGTTCGAGAATACGCAGCGCAGCCTGTGCGCCGCTATTTTGTCCGAGGACGCGGACTGGAACGGGCTGCGGCCTTTCAGGGCCTTGTCCGTACCTTTGCCAAGCGTTCAGGTCTTGATCCCATGTTGGTCAATGCCATTATCTACAGCGAGAGCAATTTCAACACGACTCTTGTCAGTCCCAGAAGTGCCGTGGGGCTGATGCAGATTTTGCCCAGAACGGCCGGCAGTGATGTGCACCGTTTTCTCTATGGATCACGGACAACTATTGCGTCCCAGGATCTCTTTGATCCCGAGACCAATATCCGCTATGGCACAGCCTATTTGCAAATGCTCATGCAGCGGTATTTTTCAGGCGTGCGCGATGCGCAATCTCGCGAATACTGTACGGTTGCTGCCTACAATATGGGACCAGGCCGGGTGATCCGTGTCTTTGGGCCCACAGCTCAGGTCGCGGCCAGCCGGATCAATGAGCTTTCTTCTGAAGAAGTGTTCAACTGGCTTCTGACACGACTGCCACGCCAGGAAACCCGTTCTTATGTGGCCAAGGTACGCAGTCTTAAGCAGCAGTATGCCAGTATGGGCCTGGCTCGATAAGAGTCTTGATGACAAGAGTCGACAAAGAGTGTACACAGCCACTACGTCATTGAATAAGGGATTGTTTTTGACGCAAACGGCGTTCTTGAATTTCGATTTTTTTTGAGGAGTTCGTATGTTCAGATATTTGACCTTTTGCCTGTGTATAGTGCTTCTCGGCCTTTTGCAGGCCTGTGAGCAGGGCGGCGCAAGTCAGCAGAAAATCGGTGTGGTTAATATCAATCGCATTATGGTAGATAGCGACGCTGGTAAGGCTGCGGCCAAGTACATGGAAGAACTCCAGGACAGTCTGCGTGCCCAGCTCACCCAGCTTCAAAACCGCGTGAGTCAGCAGCAGAAAGCCGCAGGCGACAAAAAGGAAGAAAAAAGTGCTGAGGAAGAAGCACTGCAGAAAGAAGTGCAGATGGCTTACAGCAAACTGCAGAGTGAACAGCAGAATGTGCAGAACATCTTAAATGATATTTTACATCGCACAGTTGATAAGTACCGCAAAGAAAAAGGCTATGCTATGATTCTTTTTTCCGATGTGGTGCTTTCCTTTGGCGATAGTGTGGATGTGACCAGCGCCATCACTGAGGCCATGAACGCCGAAAAGGTCGAATTCAAACCTTTGCCCGACAAAGCCCAGGCTCCCAAGGCTGAGCCGGCCAAAGAGGCCGCTGAACCGCAAAAAGAGCCTGAGAAGGCTTCCCCGGCAAAATAGTCTGTTTGTGCAGCGCACAAAAAAAGGAGTGTGGTCTTTCACACTCCTTTTTTTGTTTCCTGCAATACCATGTCCAAGACCGCATCGGCGAGCATGGCCGCCGCCCACATCACACGAGGAGCAAGAGGCGGTGCCTGGGTCACATCACTGACAAAGTCGCCAACAAGCACAAGCTTGTGAAGAGTTCTGCGTTCTAGACAGGTGCCACCAAAGCCCGCGATGCCTGAAGCACTGGCAACGTTTTTGCCGGCCAGCAAGGCTGTCTGGACAAAGAGTGCCTTACTTTCAGGGACATCCAGAGCCTCAACCCAGATTTGAGCATGGCGTAAGAGCTCGGGCAGATTGGTCTTGGTGATGCGCTCTTCAAAACAATAGGCGTTGATCTGGCTATTGATTGCGCGCAAATGTCGTAACGTTGCCAGAGTTTTGCGTGCGCCAAGATCTTCCGGCAGATAATTCTGTCTGTTGAGATTGGAGGCTTCCACGCTGTCGTAATCGGCCAGCACAAAATGTTCAAAGCCTGTGCGCGCCAGAAGCATGGCCGTATTGGAGCCAAGTCCACCCAAACCGGCAATGCCGACACGGCATTGTGAAAGCTTGTTGAGGCTCGCCGCGTCAAGATAACGCAGCAAACCTTGATGTAAGGTCTCGTCCATATCAGGCGCAGGCCGTCGCTTGTGAGCTCGCTGTGGGATCTTCCCAATCTTTGATCACTGCCTGATAGCCAATGCCTCGGATTGCCGCAATCATCTCTGGGAGACTGCGGTGGTCAGTGATTTCGAATTGTCCTGTGGGTGAGGCCTCTTGGCCGGCTCTGCCGCCAACGGCAGTAGAAACGCCCGCAGAGACACGTGTGACACCGAGAGGGATGAGGTGATCCCGCATCATCGCGCTTTCGCGTGTTGAGCAGGTGATGGAGCAGCGCGGTAAAAAGCAGCGCAGGGCCATGACATACTGCACAAAATGTCTATCGTCGACAGCGTGCTTGACTTCAAAACTGCCCTCGTGCGGGCAGATGCGTGGGATGGAGAGGCCGATGTCCACACCGGGATAGTTGCGTTCCAGCCACCAGGCGTGCAGTCCCGTCGCAAAGGTGTCCTGTTCAAAAGGGGCAAGACCAAGGAGGGCGCCTACACCGACAGAACGCATGCCAGCCTGGGCGGCTCTTTGCGGGGCATCAAGACGGAAACGGTAGTTGTGTTTTGGGCCAACGGGGTGCAGCCAGGCATAGAGTTCAGGATCGTAGGTTTCCTGGAACATGGTCATGCTGTCGACGCCTTTGGCTATGAGCATGGCGTATTCGTCTTCTGTCAGTGCGTAGACCTCAATGCCTATGGAGGCGAAGAGCGGCTTGATGCGTTCCACAACTTCGCCAAGATAAGCCGGAGAGGAAAGCTTAGGGGCATCGCCGGTGAGCAGGAGAAGATGTCTGTGTCCTTGATCGTGGAGCAGGCGTGCTTCAGCGGCCGCCGCTTGAGGGGAAAGGTGGGTGCGTTTCTGTTGATTGCGTGCGTTGAAGCCGCAATAACGGCATTGATTGGTACAGACATCCGAGATGTAAAGCGGTGTAAAGAGATTGACGGCATGCCCAAAGTACTGGAGTGTGAGTTCATGGGCGCGTCTGGCTATAGCCTCAAGATGCTCTGAGGCGCATGGAGAGAGCAGAGCCAGAAAATCTTCAGGTTTGAGCACGTTTTTGTGCAGGGCGCGCCATACTTGATCGCTGCGCGTTGATTCCCAGACGGCTTTACGACGTTCCGCCGGCCAAGTTTGTAGAAGATCAAAAAACGAGGACATAGGCCACCTACTGCAAAAAGCCTGTGAGCGGTGAGGAGGCCTCGGCCAGCGTATTCTCGTGAACACGACCCGGGCCGGCGAGATAACTGGTTCTTCCGGCTTCAACAGCCAGTCTGAAGGCCTGCGCCATGGCAACTGGGTCATCAGCCGAAGCAATGGCGGTATTGACAAGACAGGCCGCTGCACCCATTTCCATGGCTTCGCAGGCCTGTGAAGGGCGCCCAAGACCGGCATCGACAATGATCGGCACATCGAGTTCTTCAAGGAGAATGCCTATCATTTCTTTGGTTTGCAGACCGCGGTTGGTGCCGATGGGAGCAGCCAGAGGCATGACACAGGCTGCGCCAGCGTCAATCAGGCTGCGTGCCACATAGAGATCGGGATTGATATAGGGCAAAACCGTAAAGCCCTCCTTGGCCAGAATTTCTGTGGCCTTGCAGGTCTCATAGCCATCAGGCAGAAGATGCCTGGTGTCGGCAATGACTTCGATCTTCACCCAGTCCCCGCAGCCGGCAGCTTTTGCCAAGCGTGCGAGTCGTACCGCTTCTTCAGCTGTACGCGCTCCCGAGGTGTTGGGCAGAAGGCGAATATTGCTCGGTATATGGTCCATGACACCTTCTTGCTGCATACCAACACGTCGCAATGCCACCGTGACGACTTCAGCGCCGCTGGCCTGAATGACCTCGGGGATGAGGGAGTCAGCTGCGTATTTTCCCGTTCCCACAAAAAGGCGGCTTTTTAGGGTGATGGCGCCCAGAACCAGGGCATCCTCCATGGTGTCTACCTCCAAAAAAACAGTGAGGGTTGATCGCAAAGGTTTGTCTTGAGAAAGTCAGTTTAGCCTCCACCCACAAAGTGTACCAGCTCGAGACGATCATTTTCTTTTAACTGTGTTTGGTCAAAGTTTTCACGCGCAATGATTGTGCCGTTGACTTCGGCAACCAGACGTTGGGCATCGAGTTGCAAGGCACGTAAAAGGTCAGTGAGCGTTGTACAGGGTACTTCTTGGCTTTGGCCGTTGATCATCAGGTGCATAGAACCTCCGGCTTTTGTGGCAAAAGGAGGACAAATGGGGGAGAGGCGCATTGCGCCGCATAAAACTATGGAGCAGAAAGGGGCAAATTGCAAGCCAGTGGCATCATCAATGTCGAGTTTGCAGAAAACGTGAGAGCAGCTCTTTGAGATCTTTGCGCTGCATGCCCATGAGCTGAGGAAAGATCAGGCAGAAAAACAGTGTTACGAGAGTGTAAAGCAGGCCACTGGCCAAAAACCGTAAAAGCGTGAAGGAATCGCTGTGTGGGAAAATCAAGGTGACTTCACGGGCGGCAAAAGCAATAAGCAGCAAAAGGGCCAGGCTGATGATCTGATGGGCCAAATTGCGCCAGAAAGTGAGAGGAATGAAGCGTGCCGCGAGCCAGAGGTAACAGTTGACCGTGATGAACTGTACGCCAACCGTTTTGATGGCAAGACCCGTTGCGCCTTGGCCTAAGCCCCACAGTTCGTTTGGAGCAAGCAAGAGCCATGTCAAAAGCAAACCGTAAAGACATTCCAGGGCTGTCATATTGCGCAGCACACGGGTGCGGCCCGTAGCGTGAAAAACGGAGCTGGCCAATTGCCCATAGGCCTGATGCAGAGGGTAGAGCGCCATGATTTGTACAGGCACAATAGCCTGGGTGAATTCACTGCCGCCAAAAAGGCCGACCAGCGTTTGAGCTTCCACCAGGGTAAAGCAGGAAAAATAGGCGGCAATAATATAGAGCAGTGGGGCAAAACGGTTGATCATCCGACCCATGGCCTGAGTGTCTCTGCTGCCCCAGGCAATGGAGAGTTCTCGCATGATCAGGGGCGTCATGGCCGAAACAAAGAGAAAACAGGCCATACTGACCTTTTGAGAAAGGGCAAAGTAGCCCTGTTCAGAACTGCCATTGAACCATTGCAAAAGCCAGCGTTCGAGGCTGAGCATGAGAAAGGAGAGCAGCGACTGCACAAAAAGAGGGTGACTGTAGGTGAAAAATTCGTGCAGATAATTTCGCAGCGTTTTGGGAGAAAGACTGAAGGAGAGCGTAATGTCACGCGTGCGATACGTGCGCCAGGTGACATACCAGAAGCCCAGGGCTGTGGCTGCGAGCATCAAATACTGCTGCAGAAAAAGGGTGATGATATTGAGCAGGCCAGAGAGGAAGAGAAAGACGAGGAGCCCGACACAGAGGAGCGAAATGGCTGTGCGCAACAGTTCTGATTGAATGGTTGCGCCTGTGGCGTCGTTCATGGAGCGCAGCACGCGTCCAAACCAGGTCAGAAAAGCACAGAAGGCAGCCAGAGGCGCTAGCCAGAGCGGTACCTGCGGCAGAAAGAGCGAGCCTATGGGAGCATAGAGCAGGCAGCCGGCTACGAGCATGGTGATAGCGAGAATCAGCAGGCTGACCCGCATGTAGAAGGCAATCAGGGAAAATTCGTGTTGGCGTCGGGAGAGGGCATTGTAAAAACAGGTGGAGGTCCCCATATCGAGGAAACCCGTCATTTGCAAAAAGACCGTTGTGGCAAAGCTGTAGTTGCCGTACATGGCAGGCCCCAGAGCTCGTGGCAGAAGGGCTTCCATAATCAGGTAGACGGGTACAGAAGCAATATTGGCAATAAGCTTGAAAAGATAGCGGCTGGCCAGAGGTGGCGTTTTTTTTTGCATAGGCGGATGCCGTGTAAAAACTCTCTGCGGGAGCACGGCGATCCCGCATCCTTGCCATTGGCCTGCTTTTAGGCTACTTCTGAAATTTCTCTGCAAAAATGGCAGGAGAACTCGCAAGAACGTGACTCTTTTTACGTTGGGCCACTGTATCTGTCAAATGCGGTTCTCCCTAAGCGCAACAGGAAGGACATCTATTTTTCGAGGTTAACTCATGCACGATAGTAACAGTCAGAAGATGAAATGCGGTCTGGAAAAGGCCCCCCATCGGTCTTTACTCTATGCCTTGGGGCTTACGCGCGAGGAAATGGAGCGTCCGCTGGTCGGAGTGGTCAATGCGGCGAATGAAGTGGTTCCGGGACATATTCATCTCGATACCCTGGCCAATGCCGTGAAAGCCGGTGTACGTCTGGCCGGAGGCACACCTCTGGAATTTCCCGCCATAGCGGTTTGTGACGGCATTGCCATGAATCACGAAGGCATGCGTTTTTCTTTGCCTTCGCGTGAGTTTATCGCCGATTCCATTGAAATCATGGCTCGTGCCCATGCTTTTGATGCCCTGGTTTTTATTCCCAACTGCGATAAGTGTGTGCCAGGCATGCTCATGGCCATGATGCGCCTGAATCTCCCCTCGGTCTTGATTTCTGGCGGTCCGATGCTACCGGGTAATGCCGGGCCTCATAAACAAGCTGATCTTATTTCGGTTTTCGAGGCCGTTGGCAGAATGCGCGCAGGCACCATCAGTGAAGAGGAACTGGAGGAAATGACCCAGCACGCCTGTCCGGGCTGTGGATCCTGTGCGGGCATGTTCACCGCCAATTCCATGAACTGCCTGGCCGAGACGTTGGGTGTGGCGCTTCCAGGCAATGGCACCATACCGGCTGTGGATGCTGGCCGTGTTCGTCTGGCGAAGACAGCTGGTATGCGGGTGATGGAGCTCTTGCAAAAAAATATTCGACCCTTGGATATTGTGACAAAAGAAGCTGTGGCCAATGCGGTGGCAGTGGATATGGCCCTGGGCTGTTCCACCAATACGGTTTTGCATATGCCGGCCATTGCCGGTGAGGCAGGACTGGCACTGGGTATGGACATTTTTGACGAGATCAGCCGCAAGGCCCCGAATCTTTGCAAGCTTTCACCGGCCGGAAAATATTATATGGTTGATCTGAACAATGCCGGCGGCATTCCAGCTGTGATGCAAGAGCTTGCCAAGCTTGAGCTGATCACCATGAACTGTATGACAGTCACTGGCAAAACCGTGGGTGAAAACTTGCAGCTTCTGAATGCCAAAATACGTGATCCTGAAGTCATTCATCCCATTGAGCAGGCCTATTCTAAAGAGGGCGGTATTGCTATTCTGCGCGGTAGCCTGGCTCCAGATGGCGCCGTGGTCAAGCAGTCGGCTGTGGCCAGCGAGATGATGTGTCGCGATGTGCGTGCCCGTGTTTTTGAATCCGAAGAGGATGCCATGCACGCTATTTTGGATGGCAAGATCAAGCCCGGGGACGGTGTGGTCATTCGCTATGAAGGTCCTCGAGGGGGACCTGGCATGCGCGAAATGCTCTCTCCCACGGCAGCCATTACCGGCATGGGGCTCGGCAAGGATGTGGCGCTGTTAACCGACGGGCGTTTTTCCGGCGGCACCAATGGGGCAGCTATCGGTCACATCTCACCTGAAGCGGCCGATGACGGGGTGATTGCTTTGGTTGAAGAAGGCGATCGCATTCATATTGATATACCCAATCGTAAGCTCGATCTGCTCGTGGATGCCGAGGTTCTTGCCAAACGGCGTGAGGCCCACAAGCGCAAGGAAACAAGCTCACCCTATCCTGTGTTGCGCCGCTACGCGAAGCTTGTTAGCTCTGCGGCCAATGGCGGACGCTATAAGGAAATCTGATCTGTCACGAGCATGCTGCAGCCCATTCTGGGGTCTGTGGCAAGGAAACAAAAAGGCCGGTTTTTGACCGGCCTTTTTGTTTGAGCAGGAAGACCTGTCTCAGCACTCGATAATGACCTGCTCATCGCCGGAGCGACGGCTGATTTCGCCGATTTGCCAGGCCGGCATCTTGAAGACGCGGATGCGACTGATGGCCTCTTCGGCCTGTTCACTAGGAAGAACAAGAATATAGCCGATACCACAGTTGAAAATCTGTAGCATCTCAGGCCAGCTCAGTTCGCCGGTTTCTTTGAGCCACGTGAAAACCGGAGGTCTTTCCCAAGCATCAAAATGGATATTAGCTTGAATGCGCTCGGGGAGAATGCGAGGAATATTGTCGTAAAAGCCGCCGCCAGTAATGTGCGCCATGCCCTCAATCTGCATATCACGTAAAAGATGACGTATCGCTTCCACATAGATACGTGTGGGAGTGAGTAAAACATCACCGACACTTTGTCCCTCGTAGCCTGGGAAGGGATCAGAAAGGGCCAGCCCACTTTTTTTGAGAATTTTGCGAACCAGCGAATAACCGTTGGAATGCAGGCCTGAAGAGGCAATACCGATGACGGCATCACCCACACGGATGGATGAACCGTCGATGAGCTTGGCATTATCAACAATGCCCACACAGAAGCCGGCAAGATCATATTCGCCTTCTGCGTACATATCAGGCATTTCAGCGGTTTCGCCTCCCAACAGGGCGCATTCGGCCATACGACAGCCATCGGCAACGCCTTTGACCACACATTCGGCTGTGTCCACATCGAGTTTGCCTGTGGCAAAATAGTCGAGGAAAAAAAGTGGCAAAGCGCCCTGAACAAGAATGTCGTTCGCGCTCATAGCCACTAAGTCGATGCCCACAGTATCATGTCGATTGCAGGCAAAGGCGATTTTCAGCTTGGTACCTACACCGTCTGTGGAAGCCACGAGAAACGGTTCACGCATATTGGCAAGGTCAGGTCTGAACAGACCGCCAAAACCGCCGATATCACTGACGACACCTCTTGTCTGTGTTGATGTCACCAAGGTTTTAATTCTTTCGACCAGAGCATTGCCTGCAGCAATATTCACACCGGCTTCAGTATAGGCTTTTGTTCTGTCACTGGACATGCATAGACTCCTTAGTGGAGGATGCCGGAGGCGTTTTGTGTTTTTTTGGAAGGAGTCACAGGAAACGCCATGGCCCGACTAAACAAAGGTACCCTATCTTTCTTAAAAAAGCAAAATTGAATAGAGATCTTGGCTACGCCCCAGATTTTGAGGAATAGTCTTTGAGTCTTTGCCTGCCTTTCTGTTGGAAGCGCGTATCACTGATCGGAGATCGGCTTCTCTTGGGCCTGAACACATTTTGTAAATTTTTTAACAAGGACAATAATTTTCAACTGTTTCCTCTATGGAATCTAAAGTGATATTATTGGAAAAATCTTGTTGGTCAGAACTGAAATGTTCCCCTTAACAAAATATGTCTTTACAGGTTAATTTGCTACTGCCGTATGCTTATGGCCAAAGGCGCTTTCTACTGGCTTTCCCTTCTTCACGCAGCTTTTTCTAAGAGGGGATCAAAGCCCATGCCTGCCAGCAGGGGGCCTCAGCACAAACATCTTGATGAGAACACAGTCGATCCTGAGTAAACAGTCTTAGGCTGGGTTTTTGCGGAGAAACAATGATGTTACGTCTTCTTTTTTGCTGTGTTTTGTTTTTTGGTCTTGCCCCTGTCTCGGTGTTTGCCGCCGAAGAACAGGTACAGCAGCCGATGGCACCTGTGCACAATGAGTACCACAATTCCACGATTTATTCTCAGCAGCCCGGGGAGTCATCGAGGGATCCCTATGAGGGGATTCACGTTTATATTGATCCTGAAACCGGGGATCGAGTTGTTTCAGTCCGTTCGCGTCGTGACCCGGATCCCCAACCGCAGCAGCCTTTCTATATTGCCCCTGTTGTGCGTCCCTAATTCCTTGTGTCAAAGAACCTGATGGCGTGCGGGAGTTTGCATTGCTCTCAGGAAAGGAGCTCTTCACAGGGCATGCGTATGGGGAAAACAACAGGACTTCCGTAATCGATCCAATCAACCGGTTTAACTCGTTTTTCGAAAATAGCTCATCACGGATTCAAGAAGGAGAAAACATGCTGCCAACTCTGCTCTGGGCCAAAGGCGATACATCGAGCGTTGAATGTCTGCTCTGTGCGCATCGTTGTGTGATCAAAGCCGGCAAGCGAGGTATTTGTGGAGCCAGAGTCAATCAAGACGGTCATCTTGTCAGTGTACTGACCGATTTGGTGAGCGGTGTACAGATGGATCCGGTGGAGAAAAAGCCGCTCTATCATTTTCTGCCAGGCACGAAAACCTTTTCCATAGGAAGTGTGGGCTGCAATTTTCATTGCCGTTTTTGCCAGAATGCCCATATTTCCAACATTCCCTCTTCAGGCATGGTTTCCGGCAGTCGTACAACGGCCAAGGCGCTTGTCGACTTGGCTCTTGCCAAACACGCACAGAGCATGGCCTTCACCTATAATGAGCCTACGCTTTCGGTGGAGCTGATTCATGAGACCTGTGAGCGCGTCCTGGCCTTCCAAATGCCGATTCTTCTGGTCTCCAACGGCTATATGAGTGCTGAGTTTTGTACGCTTTTGCGCAACGATATCCGCGCCGTGAACATCGACCTCAAAAGTTTTCGAGACGAGTTTTATCGTGAATACTGTGGGGCTCGCCTGGCTCCAGTGTTAGACAGTTTGAAGCGCGTGCGAGATCTTGGCTGGTGGCTGGAGGTGACCACATTGGTCATTCCTGGACTCAACGACAGCCCCGAAGAGCTGGCGGATTGCGCCCGTTTCATCTGTGAGGAACTGGGACGTGATGTGCCTTGGCATTTGAGTGCTTTTCATGGAGCCCACAAAATGCAGAATCATCCTCCAACGCCTGTGGCCAAGTTGCAGGAGGGTTGGGCCATTGGTAAGGAGATGGGACTCAATTACGTCTATATGGGCAATGTTATGACGAGCGTGGGAGGCAATACCTATTGTCCGAAATGTACCGCTTTAGTTATTGAACGTTCGCCCTGGAAAGTGACCTATCCCCCCAAGGGCCGCTGTCCCAATTGTGGCACAGAGATTGCGGGTATCTGGGCGTGATTGTGGTCTATGCTGGCACTGGGAAGGGCAAAACTTCAGCCTGTCTGGGCCAGATGCTGCGAGCTCTGGGCCATGGCAAAACTGTGGCCTTTGCACAATTCATCAAACGTGATGGCTGCGCAGGCGAGCAGGTGCTTCTGCGCTCCCTTTTGGGCAGCCATTTCAACGTGCAAGGTTTGGGTTTCGTCAAAAATTGCGCTGACAAAGCCCCGCACATTGAGGCAGCCAGGAATCTTTTGACCTGGAGCATGGCCATACTGCCCAGTGTCTGGCTTTTGATTCTGGACGAAGTGCTGTATGCCTTGGACTATGGACTTGTCTCAAAAAGTCAGCTGAGCGAGCTTTTGGTCCTTGCCAGGAAATCTGCCACCCACCTTGTGCTTTCCGGCCGCAAGGCTCCTGACTGGCTGATCGAAGCCAGTGATCTGGTTAGCCTCCTGTCTTCCGTCAAACATCCTCACGCGTTGGGCCAGAAGGCTCTTTTGGGTCTTGAGTACTGAAGGCCTGCAGTTCTGTATTATCCCGTAGCGTCCACACCTCTTGAGGGCAGATGCTCTGGCAAAGACCACAGCCAATACAGGCTTCTGCCAGCGCGCTGTAGACCGCGCTTCCATCTTCTTGTTCCGTGCGCACAATGGCCTTTTGGGGGCATTCAAGTTCACATCTGTGGCAGTCGCGGCAGTTTCTGTCTTCTGTTTTGGCGTTTTCCCAGACCGGAACGCGCAGGCGAAATACGCCCGTTGCTGCCAGTCCGATGTTTTGGAAATTGTCCGGTAAGACATCCGCAAAAAGCCCCTGACTGATCCAGTGTTCCTGGCGATAGGCTCTCAGAGATAGTCTCGCTGCAGGCTTTTGGCAGGCGGGAATGATCTTTTGCCAGTTTTGCCAGTCTGTGAGTCTGGGCCAAAGGGCCACTTGCCCGATTTTGTCCAGAAAACGTTTGATGCCCTCGCTGAGAAACTGGCGATCGTCATCAGTGAGTTGCTGAATTTGCAGATCAATGCCCAATTCAGGCAATTTGCCTCTGACATAGACCACGCCTTCCACCATCCCCACGCAAGGCCTTTGCCCAAGCACAGGCCCCTCGCAGTCCCAGCCACAGACAATGGCACAGCCTCCACTCATGAATTCGAAGGCAAAGCTGCCCACGCTTTTTAAGACCCAAAGCTCTGGTGCCGGATAGGCCGGGTCCTTTTTCATCAGGGAACCTGAGCGTGCACCGGCGTGTCCGGCGATATAGATTTGCCCTTGAGCGGCACAATGCCCTGCGGTATCGCCCGCGTCGCCCAGAATGGTGATTTCTCCGCCTGCGTTCAGCCAACCTACATCGGCAGGAACACTGCCTTGTACCACAATCTCCGTTTGGGGAAGGGCCATGGCCCCCACCCTCTGACCGGGATTGGTGAGAAAAAGATGCAGTTTCTTGCCCTGACGGTTCCAGAGCGGACCGCCGATATCATGCTGACCCGAGGCATGGATGTAAAAATCGGTTTCGCCCTCTTCAATGGCTGTCTCAAGCGTTTGCAAAAGCGCTTGTGTTGACAGGCGTTGATGGCCTTCAAGAGTTTCAATATGGCGCATACCTCCTCCGCTAGCAGGCAAAAGCAATGTCCAGGCTTTGGGCAATAGCCCAGTCGTTGCTGATCAGGGCGTCGCTGCGGCCTACGGGCAGGCTGCTATTGCCAACAGGGGCAAGTAGCTTCCTGAGTTCCTGGTCGAAATTCAGCACAAAATTGACAATGTTTTCTGCTCCGCGATCCACATCCAAGCGTTGCACAAGCCGTAAATCCTGCGTGCAGAGGCCAGTGGGGCATTTGCCGGTGTGGCACTGATTGCAGCGGCCATAGGCATTCCCCACACAGCCGAGCAGTTCAAGCAGCATTCTGCCCACAAAAACCCCATTGGCTCCAAGACAGATCAATTTAAAGGCATCAGCTGCGGCGTCGCCGTGCATGCCGATACCACCTCCAACCCAAAGTGGAATCTGCCCCTGCAGACCCTGTGCTGTGGCGGCCTTGTAACAGTCTCTGAGCTTGCTTGTGATGGGGTGGCCTGTGTGATTCAGGGCAACCGTATTGGCTGCGCCTGTGCCACCGTCAAGACCGTCGAGGAAGAAACCTCCGCAGATTTGATAGGGGTCACGCAAAAGATTGTTGTAGACAGCCACAGACGTCGAGGAAGCCGCACACTTGATGGCTACGGGCACACGAAAGCCAAAGGCCTGATTCAGGGAAAGATGCATTTTCTGCACGCTTTCTTCGATGGAATAGAGACCTTGATGGTTAGGCGGAGAATGCAGCGTGGTCTGAGGCACACCACGAATGGCCTGAATGTGGCGGCTGACCTTGCTGGCTGCCAGCCAGCCTCCGTCACCGGGTTTGGCGCCCTGACCGATTTTGATCAAAACGCCTGCCGGATCCGTACGCATCTTGGGAAGCGCTCGCAGGATACGGTTCCAGCCAAAATGGCCTGAGGCAATCTGCAAAATCATATAGGCCAGTTTATCACTGGTGAGCAGATTCTGAGGGACCCCTCCTTCTCCTGAACACATACGCACAGGCAGTCCGCACTCTTCGTTGAGATAGGCCGTGGCGATGGCAATAGCCTCCCAGGCACGTGTGGAAAGAGCGCCAATGGACATGTCGGAAAAGATCAGCGGATAGATCCAGGCGACAGGCGGATGACTGGCCTTCAGGCGTAAGCTCTGGCCTGAGACCTCAAGGGGGAGTTTATCGGCTGCCAGGACTCTGCCTAGAGGGGCTCGCAGATCAAAGGTGTGACGTTCGGCGTCCAGGGGCGGATCGGTCATCTGAGAGATACGTCCCACAAAAATGGCGTCCAGTGTCCGTTTTTTGGCAAGATTGCCACGACCACCGCGTCGTTTGGGTCCCTGACTTTGATTGAGACAGTGTTCCCGGCTGTGCGTATTGGCTATGGGGCGAATAGCACGGCTAGGACAGACTTTTTCGCAGATGCCGCAGCCACAGCAGAGTTTCGTCGGATCAGCGCTTTGTTTGACGACGATTTTCTGATTCCCTTTGTTGCGGCTTTTTGCTGTCTGTTTTGGCAAAAGCTTCTGCGTTGAAACAAAGCTGATAGCTTGGAAACTGCATGAAGCCACACAGGCGCCGCAGAGCACGCAGAGATCGGCATGATAGTCAATGACCCAGGCGAGATCGTTGACCGAGAGGTCTTGTACATTCACTGTATCCATCGTGTGATCTCCAGATTGTCGTCAATGGCCACCAGTTCCCTTTCTGAAGGGTAGATATCGCAAGTGATGTCGCGTTTGGGCAGGAGCGCGTTGAGTCCAGAAACTTCAGAAGCGATCACGACCATTTCCTCGTCGCGGCCAATGACGCAGGGCCTGAGCTTTTTGGCATCGCAGCAGTTGATCATTGTCTTGTCGGGAAGCAGGGCAATCATCGTGTTCGGACCATTGATTTCAAGATTGGCCAAGCTCTCGCGAATGAGCAAAAGCACATCGGCATCCTGTCGAGTTTTTTGTTCTTCGTAGGGCAGAGGCGTGATCACATGCTTGAAATAGGGCAGCGGCCATTTCAGCTCACGCAGCACATAGTGCAAGGTATAGAGCAGAGTCTGCGAATCGGATTCAAAACCCATATAGCCGCGATAGAGCGACTTCTGGAATTCGCGGTTGCGGGTAAAGAAGGTGTTTTCACCGTTGGCACACAGGGTAAAGCCTTGCAGGAAAAAGGGATGTGCCGCATAGCGCACGATGTCGTAATTGGTGTTCTGTCGACACTGTACCACGATATTTTTGGCACGGAGACGGCAATTTTCGTCCCAAAGGCCAAAATAGGTGGCAATATCGGCTGGATCGCCAATTTCCTTAAGCGTTAAGACATCTGGCCAGAAGGAATAGACAAAACCGGCGTTTTCTCGATGCAAGAGATCGCGTAGCGCAAGTCTCGTGTCCATCAGCAGATCTTCGCGTTCTGCCTGACTGCGGTAGTGGAAGATCTCAGGATAGTCATAATTGCGAAAGACATAACGGGGCATGGCGTGCAGGTTAAGCTTCTTGTCCTTGCAAACGTCAGGCACCCACTGCCCAAGTTGCGCAAAGCCATGCTGATCCATGTATTCATTGACCAGGGCAAGACCCCGAACCGTACAGGCCATGCTCAAGAGGGGCTTTTCTTTGTCGTGGGCAAAGGCTCCGTGGAGGTCCTGCATGATCATGGCAAATCCCGAGCTGTCATGCCCTTCCTGCTGCGGCAGCATGAGTTCAAGGGCAGACTTGGGAGCCAGAGGCGTTAGGCTTTTGAGAGCTCCAATGCGGCACATAGCTTTTCCTTCAGCTAATGGATCCAGAGCAGTTCACTGTACTTGGGAAGCGGCCAGCTGCTGTCCTCAAGGTCTTCTTCCAGTTTGTCGCAGCAGGCGCGTACGGCCTGCATGGCAGGCAGAAGATGCTGCTTGGCCACTTTGGCCTGCCGGCGAGCTTCTGCTTCGGCACGGCTTGCCGCTAGAGCAGCCACAAGGTCCTTGAGGGACTGCCGTAGTGCCTGAACTTTGCCGTGTAGTTCCGTAAGCTCGAGCTGTTCTTGCTGACAGGCATCCTTGCCCAGAGTTTCTGTGAGATGTTGAAGCCTTGTGGCGGCCTGGTCGAGAGCGCCATTGGCCACTGGCAAGACACGCGTTTTGCCGAGCTCCAAAAGTTGCTGACCTTCAATGATCAGGGTTTTGGCATAATTTGCGTAGAGTATTTCTTGACGCGCCTGCATTTCGCGTTCGCTGAAGATGCCCTGGCTGACAAAGACTTGCGTCACCTGCGGGTCATTATAACGATCCAGAGCAGACACCGTGTTGTCATCGTTGGGTAGTCCACGTCTTTTGGCCTCTTCGACCCATTCTTGGGTGTAGCCATTGCCGTTAAAAAGAATGTCCTTGTGTCTGGAGAAGGTTTCCGGCAAGAGCTCCTGCAAGGCTGTTGTAATGGTTTTGCCGCTGGCTACGGCTGCTTCCAGGGTGTTGGCGATTTCGTCAAGGCTCGCGGCCACAGCGGCATTGAGGGCAATATTGGCTGGGGCGATGGATTGCGAGGAACCTACAGCACGGAATTCGAACTTATTGCCGGTAAAGGCGAAAGGACTGGTGCGATTGCGGTCACTTTGATCCACAGGCAGTGCGGGCAAACTCGAGACCCCGATTTCCATGGGCTTTTTATTTTCATGTCTTGCGTAGGCGGGATCGATTATCCCTTCGATGACGTCGTTGAGTTCTTCGCCGACGTAGACTGAAAGAATGGCCGGAGGCGCTTCGTTGGCACCAAGTCTGTGGTCATTGCCTGCGCCGATGGTGCCCAAGCGGAGCAGCGGGGAGTGCTTGTGCACAGCGGCCAGTACAGCCGCCAAAAAGACGAGAAACTGAGCATTGTCCTTGGGGGTTTTGCCAGGATTGAGGAGGTTCTGCCCCTGAGAATCGACGAGGGACCAGTTATTATGCTTGCCACTGCCATTGACGCCGGCAAAGGGCTTCTCGTGTAACAGACAGAGAAAACCGTGGCGAGGGGCAATGTGCCGCATCATGTTCATGGTCAGCATATTGTGGTCGCAGGCCATATTGGCTTCTTCAAAGACCGGGGCAAGTTCAAATTGACCTGGCGCAACTTCATTGTGGCGGGTTTTACAGGGAATGCCGAGTTTGAGCAGTTCATGCTCGAGGTCTTGCATAAAGGCTAGCACACGTTCGGGAATAGCGCCGAAATAATGGTCTTCCATTTCCTGACCTTTGGCGGCAGGCGCCCCCAGAAGCGTGCGGCCGCAGAGCAGAAGATCGGGCCGTAAGGCTGCCAGATGGCTGTCCACTAGAAAATATTCTTGTTCAGCGCCAACCATGGGATGGACAAAATGCGCTTCCGTATTGCCAAAAAGGCGCAGAATGCGCAGAGCTGCTTTGGAGAGGACTTCTATGGAGCGTTCAAGAGGGATTTTGCGGTCAAGTGCCTCACCGGAAAAGGCAAAGAAAAAACTGGGAATGTGCAGGGTGGCACCATAGGGCTCGTCAATGATGAAGACGGGAACAGTGGGATCCCAGGCCGTATAGCCACGGGCTTCAAACGTGGAGCGTAAGCCGCCAGAAGGAAATGACGAGGCGTCGGGTTCGCTGGAAATGAGCATCTTGCCGGAGAAGGAGCTGATCACATGACCTTTCTGACTTGGCGTAAGAAAGGCATCATGCTTTTCTGCGGTGAGTCCGGTCATGGGCTGGAACCAATGGGTGTAGTGCGTGGCCTGATGTTCAATGGCCCAGTCCTTCATGGCATTGGCGACAACATCGGCTATGGCGGGGTTCAGTCTGTGCCCCTCTTCCATGGTCTGCTCAAGTTCTTCAAAAACGTTCTTGGGCAGGCGTCTGCGCATTTCATCGAGACCAAAGACATTCATGCCAAAGATTTTGTCGGCCAAAAGACCGCGTTCGTTTTCCGTAGCGGCTCTGCGTGCCTGTGTGGCCATAGCTTGACTGACAGCCTGGAAGCGTGGCGAAAGCATGGTAACTCCTTGAGTAAAAGATCTAGAGGGCTGAATTTCCGCGTTCGCCTGTGCGAATACGAATGGCATCGATCACTTCAGTGACAAAAATTTTGCCATCGCCCACATGGCCTGTACGCGTCGCTGCACAAAGTGCTGTAATGGCCTCTTCAAGTTTGGCATCGTCGAGAACGACTTCGCACGAAAGCTTGGGCAGAAAATCCACCTGCATGACGTTGCCTCGATAGACTTCGGTATGTCCCATCTGCCGGCCATAACCGTAAATTTCCGTGTAGTTCATGCCCAAGATGCCAAGGCTTTGTAGTGTCTTGCGCACTGCGTCAAGCATGCTTGGGCGGACAATGATTTGCAGTTTTTTCATACTATGCTCTTGGGAGTTTGCGTCATAAGCCTCGAGCTAGAGGTTGTAGGCGCGTTCGTTGTGTTCAGAAAGGTCCAGACCAACATGTTCGGCATCATAATCAACCCTGAGCGGCATGATGCGGGCCATGGCAGCAAACAGCAGTCGACTTACCGCATAGACATAGCCCCAGGTGGCCACCACCGAGATAAGTTGCACGACAAATTGCCAGGCATTGCCGTAGAGAAGGCCGTCAACCTGATTGATGGCAGCACTGGCAAAGAGGCCTGTGGCCAAGGCACCCCATGTGCCACCAAGACCATGGATACCCACGACATCAAGAGCATCATCGTAGTTGCCGGGCTTTTTCAAGAGCACGCCCAGATAACAGACTATGCCTCCGATAAAGCCGGTGACCATGGCCCAGACGAGTGGCAGATAGCCTGCACCAGGGGTAATGGCCACAAGACCGGCCAAAGCACCTGAAATAACGCCAAGAGTTGTCGGCTTGCCAGTTCGTAGCCATTCGATGAGCATCCATCCAATGATACCACTGGCTGAGGCGAGATGTGTGGAGAGCAGCGCGTGACCGGCCAGCTCGCCGCTTGTTAAGGCGCTGCCGGCATTAAAGCCGAACCAGCCGAACCAGAGCAGTCCTCCACCCAGAAGGGTCAAGGGCAGATTGTGAGGGGCAAAGTTGCCGATTTTCTTCCGCGGGCCAAGCACTTGAGCCGCGGCGAGGGCAGCAGCGCCACTGGCCATATGCACAACAGCGCCACCTGCGAAATCCAAAGCTCCCAGTTTGGCGAGCCAGCCGCCGCCCCAGACCCAGTGGGCCATGGGACAGTAGCAGAGAAAGAGCCAGAGACAAGAAAAGAGCAGCATGGCCTGGAAGCGGATGCGGCCCGCATAACTGCCTGAGATCAACGCTACGGTCAGGACAGCGAACATACACTGAAAGGACATGAAGACGGTGTGGGGAATGGTTGGCGCATTGGCATGCACTCCATGGCTGACGTTGATCAGCCCCAGATAGGAGAAATCTCCGATTATGCCAGAAATATCGCCGCCAAAGGACAGGCTGTAACCGGCCAGAGCCCAGAGTACGGTGATGGCTCCTAGGCTTGCGTAGCTGTACATGCTCGTGGCGAGAATATTTCTGGCACGTGCCAGTCCTCCGTAGAAGAGGGCAAGCGCCGGCGTCATGAGCATCACAAAGGTTACACAAATCAACATAAAACTTGTGTCTGCAACGTTCATAGATCCTCCTTGGACGCCAGCCATGAGCAAGGGCTGTGCCATTTGCCTTAGTCGGGGCCAGAAGCCAGGAAAACCGGCACTTTTGGAGAAAAGGTCGCTGGCTTTTGCTCTGTCTTTGCAGAAAAAAAAGAACAAAATTGTTGTTTTTTGCCTGACAGTACCTTTTGTGACCAAAGTCATTGCGCCTTTTTGTCACGAAAAATCAGCGGATACGACAGGATTGAGGCGTTTTACAAAATTGTTATTTTTTTGCGGCAAGGTGTAAGGAGGGGAAAAAGGCGGGAAAAGGCGGGCTAGGGCAGAGGAAAACGACAAAATTGTAAAAAGAAAAAGAGCCTTGAACCAAGGCTCTTTTTCTTTTTCAGGCCGGGGAGGAGACGCATGAGGAGGGAGGGCGGTGCAAAAAAGGCTGAAGAATGTGTTTTTCTCCCAGCAAACCGACCGCATCGGCACGACAGCGACTGCAATGGGTCATTTGCGGCAAGAAACGTTGGGCTTCAGTCCTGAGCTTGGCAAGTTCCGAGCTGCTTGGCGCCGGAAGGTGCGCAAGAGGCGTGCCCGCCACAGGAATAAGGCCTATGAGGTTCATGATTTTTGCGCCCCAGCCAGCCACTGTTTGGGCAATATGGGGAATTTCGCGATCATTGAGACTGGGCAGCACCACGGTATTGATTTTGACCGTCACCTTCTGTTCGCTCAGTCTCCGTACTCCTTCTTCCTGACGTTCCCTAAGCAGTTGAGCGGCCATGGCTCCTTGCAGTGGGGAGTCGGCAACCTGGATGCTTTGATAGATGCTGGCAGCGTTCTTGTCCTGGAGAGTGTTGACAGTGACTGTGACATGAGAAACTCCGAGCTCCACAAGCTCGTTACAATACTCAGGTAGCGCCAGTCCGTTGGTTGATAAGCACAGCAAAAGAGACGGAAAGCGCTTTTTGACCATCTGGAGAGTCTGCAGGGTCGCCGGGGCGCTGGCCAGCGGATCTCCTGGGCCGGCTATGGCTGCCACACGGATCTGGGGCATTGAGCTGAGAACTTTGGCCAGCGCTTCACAGGCCTCTTCAGGACGTAAGAGTTTCTGGGTTACGCCAGGCCGAGATTCATTGACACAGGCATAACGCCTGTTGCAGTAGCCGCAGGAGAGATTGCAGTCGCCGGCGACAGGCAGGTGAACACGACCAAAGCGTGAGCGTACACTGGCGTTAAAACAAGGATGGTCAGCTTGCGTCATCGGAGTGCCGACCTCAGATGAATACTTTTACTGGGACACACTGAGAGGCATTCGCCGCAATTGGTGCAATTGGCCTCGCCAGGACGCGTCTGCATGGGACAGACCCGCCGGCAGGCATTGCAATTATTGCAATCGCTATTCTTGGCGAAGGCAAAGAGCGAGAAGCGTTTCAGCAATTCAAGCAGTCCTCCCATGGGGCAGAGAAAGCGACACCAGGCCATGCTGATAAAAAGACCAAGAGCCAGCAGCCCAAGAACCAGAGCGGAACGGAACAGCCAGATATTCTGAGCATACTGGAAAGTCTGGGCAACAGCGGGCCAGAATTCACCCACACGTATCGGCACATTGACGCGAGGTTGGTTGACCACAAAATAGATCACAATACAGCAGAACAGGGCCAGGTATTTGCCCAGGCTGAAAGCGGGTGCGGTCTGCGGATGCACGTCGCGGCAGGTGGGGCTTTTGCTGAAAAGACGGCCAATCAATCCGCCGGGACAGATCCAGCCGCAAAAACTGCGGCCAAGCATGATCAGCAAAGCCAGCCAGCCGGCCCAGACGCCCCAGTAGGTGTGGGCGATTCGTCCCGGACAGGTGAGAATCGGACAATTCTGACAGCTGACAAAGGGTATGACAAAAGGACAGCGGAAAATGCCGTAAAAGGCCCATTCACCGATGAAGAAAAGCGATATCCACTGTATCAGACGATGGACGACGATCAGTGCACTCAGGCGTACGCTTTTTCGAGCCGTAATTTCAGTCATCATGCACCCCCAGCTTTTGGCAAAGTTCTTGTCCCTTGGGAGAATTTGCCGGTATAAAACCCGTTTGGGCAAAAAACTTTTGACCTGTGGGCCCTGTGATCCAGTCGACATACTGAGCACCAAGCGCCTTGTCCTGGAGACTGTTCATGACCCCGACCGTGAAAGTTAACGGACCTTCGGGGAAAAACTCTTCAGGAATTTCTATTATCTCGAGGTGATTGGCATAGCGTGGATCGACCGTCAGACGACGCTCCACGATCATGGCGTGAGCACGGCCTTCGGTGACTTCGGTAATGGTGCGTTGAATGCAGCTGGCCCTTTTGTCCAGGACATTCTTCATGACCGCTTCAGTCAAACCGCTCTTTTTGAGAATACCCATGACCGACTGACTTCCAGGAGGTGAGGCCAGCGGAGCCATGGCCACACGTACGCCAGCTCGGCCAAGATCCTTGAGTTCATGGATCTCGCCCGGATTTCCCTTGGGGGTGACAATGACATAGCTTGTAAAGCACAGCGGCTTAAAATAGCTCATTTTTTGCGCTTTACGCAGATTTTTGGCGAGGGCCAGAACGCGTCCGGCAAAGACGTCAGTTTCCCCTTTGCCCATGAGCAGAGATTTTCCCAAAGCGCCGGCAAAGGCTCCTGTATAGGCGACGTCGATACCGGTTTCTTTGGTGAACTGAAGATGGGCAGGCCGCATGGCTTCAGCCAGGCCTCCACAGGACCAGACCCGTAGGTTTTTGGGCGTGTCGGCTTTGGTCTCAGAGGCCAGAGCAGTGCTTGCCAGCGCTCCCGTACCACAGGCCACAAGGCCAGTGAGCACAGAACGTCGGCTGATGCTTTTTTCCATGATGAGTTCCTTTCCGTTACAGGTTACGCCATAAGCTCGTTGGTATTGTGTTCTTTGAGCAGTTCACTGATTACCTGAGGAGTAGGCAGATTCTGGCAGAAGTTTTCCACAATTTTTCCGTCTTCCATGACCGTGAGTTGCCTGGCCAGACGACTGGCTTGACGGGGATTGTGCGAGACGAGCACGATGGGATAGCGCTCGGAGAGATGGACGAGCAGTTCCTCAATGCTGGCCTGGGCGTGTACGTCAAGGGAGGCTGTGGGTTCATCCAAAAGCAATAGCGTGGGGTCAAGGGCCAGAGCCCGCGCGAGACAGAGGCGCTGCTTTTGCCCTCCCGAAAGGTGTTCGGCGCAACTGTCAAGCCTATGTTTGACTTCTTCCCAAAGGCCTACCCGGTTCAGACACTGCTCCAGACGCTCCGTGATTTCGTCTGAGCGCAGCTTGCGCACGACACGCAGAGGCATGGCGATATTTTCGGCGATGCTCAGAGGCAGGACATGAGGCGATTGAAAGACCATGCCCACAAGACGCCGGATTTCATTGACCGGGCGAGGTGCTTTGCCCTGTTTCTGCGGATAGATGTCTTCAAGACCTGCTCCCAGATCAAGGCGTATGCGGCCCGAAAAGGTGGTGTCACCCAGGGTTTCATTGAGGCGGTTTAGGCTACGCAACAATGTGGTCTTGCCCGAGCCTGAGCGACCCACGAGCACACTGATGCCCTGGCTTGGCGCTGAAAAATTGATATTTTTGAGGATAGCACCGTCAGCAAAGGCAAGACTAAAATTTTCAACAAGAACGGCCAGTTGCATGGTATCCCTGCCTGTGCCGCAGATAGCGGCGTTGGAGAAAATGCGCTGTCAGCACAAGAAGCACGGAGAGCAAAAGCAGCAGCAGGGCGGCCCCAAAGCCTCGTGCAAGTTCCTCTGCGTTCTGGTATTCGCCGCAAGTGTAGTAGATGGCGAAGGGCAGAGCTTCGAATTTGTCAAAGAGACCGGCCGGAAGTCCGGCATTGGCCACGGCGCCTGTGAGCATGATCACTGCAGTGTCTTCGCCGGCGCGGGCCAGAGCGAGAATCAGTCCTGCGGCAATTCCCCGCGAGGCCTGAGGAAGGAGAAGTTTGTAGACAATGGCGGCTTTCTTCATCCCCAGGGCGGCCGCTGTGATGCGCAGCTCTTGCGGTAACGCACGCAGCGCTTCACAACTTGTGCTGACAATCACTGGCAGAACGAGCAGTGAAAGACAG
Organism: Desulfovibrio sp.; assembly: GCA_024699605.1. GTDB lineage: Bacteria > Desulfobacterota > Desulfovibrionia > Desulfovibrionales > Desulfovibrionaceae > Desulfovibrio. The sequence continues at coordinate 66,174 of JAILPJ010000102.1, forward strand.
GCCGCAGAAAGCAAAAGCGAGGTATTGGCGTCGGGCAGAAAGGTTTTGCGCAGAAAAACAATCAGTGTGAAGCCGAAAAGACCCATGACAATGGATGGCGTACCTGCCAGGATATCCATGGACAGATTGATGATCGAAGCTTTGTTTGGACTTGCGTATTCCGCAAGATAGATGCCGCAGCCCAGACCGGGAATCAGGGACAGGGCCTGTGTGAGCAGGACAAGGCAGAGGGTACCGGCACAGGCTGGCCAAAGACCGTCCCAGACAGGCTCTTGACCGAGCAGGGCCTTGAGCGGGGGCACATTGCCAAAGAGCAGGGCAGGGGAAAAAGTGCCTAAACCTCGCTGTAGGAGAAAGGCGAGCAGCGCTGCACAGACAAGGATGAGAAGAAGTGGCGCCAGGCGCAAAAGCAGTGGCACGAGTTTGTTCATCATTTTTTCCCACGTGCTCTGTTTGGCGCAAGTTTGCGTAAGATCAGCGTGACGCCGATGCTTGTGCCAAGCAGCAAGAGGCCAGCGGCAAAGAGTGAATTGTAGGCCGCTCCGCCGACTTCATTGGCTGTGACCAGAGCCATATGCGCTGAGAGCGTACGTGCGCTTTCAGTGAAGCTGCTTGGCAGTTTGGGGGCATTGCCAGCAAGCATCAGGGGCAGGAGCGTGTCTCCCAAGGCTCTGCCAAAACCAAGAACGGCGGCCTGTATCAGGGTTCGCCGGCTTTGCGGCAAAACACACTGACGCAGCAGCTGATAGCGCGAAAGACCAAGAGCCAGCCCATGCGGACAGAGCGCATCGAGACGAGCGGCAAGACCGCTTTCCAAGACCAGGACCATGGTGGGCAGAATGAGCAGACTGACCATCAGGCTTGCCCCGAGAAGGCAGAAACCTGTGCCGCCAAAGGCCAGACGCAGCAGGGGGGTGAGCAGGAAAACTGCCGCAAAGCTCAAAACTACCGTGGGAACGGTGGTCAAAAGTCGGATGAAAAGCGCAAAAGCCTTTTTTGCCCAGGAGAGCGCCGGCGCTTCTTCTGTTAGATGCCAGATGACAATGGCCAGAGCCCAAGGAAAGCCCAGGGCCAAAGCTAAAAGAGCCAAGAGCAGGGTCGCCGCACACATCGGCAGAACGCCGAAATGTCCCTGATAAGGTTGCCAGCTCCATTCAAAGGGCGTTTGGCCTTGCGAAAAAAAAGCGGGAATGGCTGCGACCACAATCATCGCACAGAGCGCAACCACTCCAAGGACAGCGAGAAGCGAGGCCAGCTTCAGCCAGAATCCAGCCTCGCTGTCCTTGTCATGACTTGGCTGTGTCGGCAGATCACTTTTTGGCATAGGGGATATAGCCGGCCTTCACGATCAGAGCCTTGCCCTTGTCGGAGAAAATGTAGTCGACAAAGGCTTTGGTGAGTCCCTGAGGTTCACCCTTGGTATTCATGTAGAGCAGGCGAGTTACGGGATATTCGCCTTTGGCGGCATTCTCCTGACTGGGCTGCTTCTGGTCGATGGACACACCTTTGATCGAGGCGTCGAGGTGACCGATCCCCACATAGCCTATGGCCTGGGGATCCCTGGCAATGGCGGTTTTCATGGCGCCGTTGGAATTGACGACATTGGCACGATCTGTGGAACTGGCTTTGTCCAGCGCCCGACCTTCAAACGTCTCGCGGGTGCCACTGCCATCTTCGCGTACATAAAGGCTGATTGTGGCGTCCTGTCCGCCAAGTTCACGCCAGTTGGTGATTTTGCCGGCGAAAATATCCTTGATTTGCGCTTTGCTTAGGTTGCTGATGGGATTTTTCGGATTGACGGCCACTGCCACACCGTCGATGGCAAAAGGAAAACTGACCAGACCGTATTTGGCAATTTCGCTTTCCTTGAGGGCGCGACCGGTGTTGCCGATCTGCACAAGACCTTCTCCCACTTTTTGCACGCCAACGCCCGATCCGCCACCGGCAACGGTAATGCGGATTTTCGGGTTGGCCTGCATGATCTCCTGGGCGGCACCTTTCATCACAGGGATGTGAGCCGTGCCCCCGGCGATATCGAGATTGCCGGAGAGCGTTTTGAACGGGTCGAGAGGGTCGCTGAGAGCCGACTGTGCCGAAAAAAGCAGAGCCGCACAGGCAAAAACAAGGCGTTGGACAGGAAATGAGGTCATACAATCCCTCCACAAGTTGTGGTGAATAAAAAACACCTGATAGCCATCTGCAGGTGGAGGGATGCTCAAAAAAGAACAGGGAAAAGCGGCGAGACGGTCAGAAACCGAATCAGAAGAGGGAAGACATCCTGCCCCACCCGAGCAGAAAGCGTCAGGTGGCACCGGAAGACAGGCACAGACAAGGCAAGACAAGCTCCGTGAGGAGCCTATCTGGTAGAGGCTTGTTGTGTGTGAGAGAGGTTTTACCCATAGAGAAAGTGTAGGTTGCCGGCAAAAAATCGTCAAGCTGAGGACTGTTCGGCAGCATTGGCTGGCTTTTGTCGGAAGTCGTGATAGTTCAGCTGATATTTGCGCATTTTGTAGGCAAAAATCCGCTGGGTGATACCTAAGTAGGTACAGGCCGCAGAAATTTTGCCTTGGCTCTGCTCAAGGGCTTCAATCAGTGCGGTTTTTTCCACCTGGGCAAGTCGCTGGGGCAGACTGGCTTTGGGGGTAGACTGACTTTTTGGGCCATTGTCTTGGGAGAGCAGTGTCGGCAGATGATCCGGTGTAATCAGTTTTTCTTGTCCAAGCAGCAACACCGCCCGTAGCAGCACATTTTCCAGCTCCCGCACATTTCCAGGCCAGTCATACTGCTGCAACAGGTCGATAGCCTTTGAGGAAATTTTGATCTGACTTGTGCTGTTTTCTTGGGCAAATTTTTTGAGGAAATGCTGGCAGAGAGGCAGAATGTCTTCGCTGCGCTGGCGTAAGGGCGGCAGGAAGATGGGAAAAACATTGATGCGATAGAAAAGATCTTGTCTGAAGCTTCCCTGAGCCACCATCTGCATCAGATTGCGATGTGTGGCCGAGATGAAACGGACATCAACGTTGATGGTCTGGTTTCCCCCCACTCGCTCGAATTGTTTTTCCTGCAGCACGCGAAGCAATTTAGCCTGCGTGGTCAGCGCCAGATCGCCAATTTCGTCGAGAAAGAGCGTGCCTGTGTGAGCCAGCTCAAAGCGGCCTTTGCGCTGGCTTTGAGCGCCTGTAAAGGCGCCTTTTTCGTGACCAAACAGTTCACTTTCAATGAGCTGCTCAGGCAGGGCGGCGCAGTTTAAGGAAATGAATGGACCCTTGGCGCGTGCGCTTTGCAGGTGCAAAGCATGGGCACAGAGCTCTTTGCCTGTGCCCGATTCACCCTGCAGAAGGACGGCCGCTGTGGAATCGGCGACCTGATGGATGAGCTGATAGACATTTTCCATTTCGCTGGAATGGCCAATCATTCCTGGAGGTCTCTTGGAAACGGGACTTTGCCCATCCATGCGGCTTTGCCATTCCATGGCGGCATGCGCAAGCAGAGTCGCGGCAATTTCCAGCAGCTGGATAAAATCAGGGTCGGTGTTCACACTGTCCACAGACAGAGCTCCCACCACCTGACCATTGAGCATAATGGGAACACAGCAAAAGCCAATGGCTTCAGTTTGCAGGTCACGTGAGCCAGTCCTGTTTAAAAAGCGCGGGTCTGAGCTGACATCGGAGACAGCCATGGAGGTTCCGCTGGCGACCACTCGCCCAGTGATCCCTTCTCCTTTTTGGTAGGTCCCCCTCTGACGCTCACTGGCAGTCATGCCATAGGAAGCTTCTGTTCTGATCTCCCCGGTTTCGGGTGAGATCAGTGTGATGGAGCCACGTCTGATGGCAAGATGTTTGGCCATGAGCTCAAGAGCCATATCCAGCGCTTTGGCAATATCCCCAAAGGTATGCATCAGCTCTGAAAGTTCATGGAGCAGATTGAGGCGGTCTTGGGCTTTGGGAAAAGGTTTTGCTGTCATCAAATATTCAGCGTGGATATCCCGCCATTTATGACGGGGAGGAAACGCTGTCTCCGTTGTTTTCTTTGTCTTATTGAAATACTCATCTGAAAATTACCCGACAAGATCTCCACCTCGGCTCAGACTGGTCAGTCAACGCTGAATGACTTGGCTGTTACAAGCCTCGTCCTTGATGGCGAGGTGACTACCGTTAGGGCTTGTTTTTCGGAGAATAGACAACTTCTTTTGCGGGTTTGGTATTGGGCTCGTGGGTATGCGGAGGCAGCATCAAATAACTTGTGACATTGATGACTCCTTCCACTTTGTGCGCTGTACGGATAGCGATTTTTCGCTCATGCTCATTGCCCACTACCCCGAGCAGGACAACTCTGCCGGCATTGACTTCGGTATCCACACGTGTGGATGAAAGATTCTTGGCGCCGATGAGGGCTGTGCGTAGACGGCTTGAGAGAATAAAATCACTGTCTGCGCTTTTGGCCGGCGTAAACCAATGGCAGGTTACAGAACGGGGATTTTTGCTCTGGGCTATGCGTACAGCGCGTTCTTGGAAGCTTGGCGGCAGTTCGCCCACCAGAAAGACGTGCTTATAGTAGCTGTAGACGGAAACGGAGAAGCCCCTGGCAAAATCTTTCTTCATCAGGGCAGATTTAATATTGGAGGCCAGCGCATTGTCTTGACTCATGGTGTCAAGAAGGCGTTTGTCATCAAGAATACCATAGGCACAGCCATTGAGCAGAAAAAAAGCCATGAGGATGGGGAGGACTTTGGCGATGGTGGGCATGCTGGCTCCTTATTGTTCTGCCCGGATGATGCGGGCACCCACGGCATTGAGTTTTTTCTCAATGCGTTCATATCCACGGTCGAGATGATAAATACGACGGACGTGCGTTGTGCCGTGTGCCGCAAGACCGGCCAGCACCAACGAGGCACTGGCTCTGAGATCACTGGCCATGACCTGCGCGCCAATGAGATGCTCGACGCCGCGGATCATGGCCGTGTGTCCGGAAATCTTAATCTGAGCGCCCATGCGGATGAGTTCAGGCACATGCATGAAGCGGTTTTCAAAGATGCGTTCATCCACAATACTTGAACTTTTGGCAATGCACATCATGGCCATGATTTGGGCTTGCATATCGGTGGGAAAACCGGGATAGGGTTGTGTTTTCACATCGGTTCCGTGCAGACCAGCTTTGCCGCATTCGGCTAGCACGCCTTCGTCAGTCTGGCGGATGTCCATGCCGAGTTGCTCAAGGGTATTGATCACCGTTTCCAGCTCGGCAAAGGGGCAGTTCTGTACCAGGAGTTTGCCGCCCGTAATACCTGCCGCTGCCAGAAAAGTTCCGGCTTCAATGCGGTCCGGCATGATGGTATAGGTCTCACCTTCGAGAGACGAGACGCCTTCAATGGTGATCATGCCGGTGCCCTGTCCTTGAATTTTGGCGCCACAGGCGCAGAGGAAATTGGCTAGATCAACGACTTCAGGCTCACGTGCGGCATTTTCCAGAATCGTTGTGCCCTGGGCGAGAACAGCGGCCATGAGCAGATTCTCTGTGCCGCCGACGGTGGGCATGTCAAAGACAATGTGGGCTCCGCGTAGGCTTGAGCAGCGCCCGACAATGTCGCCCCCTTCAAGGTCAAAACGCGCTCCCATCTGCTCAAAACCCTTGAGATGTTGATCCACAGGGCGTGCGCCAATGGCACAACCTCCGGGCAGAGAAACTCTGGCCCGTCCCAGGCGTGTGAGAAGCGGACCCAGACAGAGCACGGACGCTCGCATGGTGCGCACCAGATCATAGGGCGCCTCGGGTACAAGATGACCTGGTTCGGTTTGCACCACATGATCTTCATTTTCACAACTGACACCAAGCAGGCGTAAGAGGCGGATGGTGGTGGTAATATCCTGCAGATGAGGAACATTGAGGAAGGAAAAGGGAGAGTCCAAAAGAATAGAGGCAAAAAGGATGGGGAGAGCGGCGTTTTTGGAGCCACTGACACTGATTGTGCCATTGAGGGGAACGCCACCTTCAATAATCAATTTGTCCATGCAGGCATTCTCGTGAGAAAAAAGGTTCGATGGAGAAAAAAAACTCGCGTCATCATGACTGATATGTCGTTTTGAACGGCAATGAAAAGGTCAACAGGGCTTGAGAAGAAAAGGGATTTTGACAGAGTTCTTGCTAATGTCTCTGGCTTGCGTAAAACCTCGATCAGCACAACATTCACAAGGCTGGATGTTGGAGACAAGGTCCTATGGCCGTTTTGGCCATGATGATATGGTAAAACGGCAGAGTTTGCGACTTGCTTTGTCTTGGGAGTTACTATTCACAGCCATCTTACGTCGGCCTTGTGATTCATACCCGTTGACGGTGTACTAATCCAGTTCTTCACACTGTTCATCCCCTCCTCATCCGCTCTATTCATCGTTAGCTTCGAATCAGTCTCCACAATCAAGAG
>JAILPJ010000103.1 GCA_024699605.1 Desulfovibrio sp.
GCAGAATTCCTAAAAATGGCCACGCCTTGCACAATCAAGATAAAACTGGGTCTCGGTACCTACCGGTACGAAAGTCATTTTGACGTGCAAGCAGCTCGCTAAAGCACTCAACGAGAAAAATCTTTTTGATGCTGAGTATAAGTGTGAAAAAAATAGCTGCACAAGACTATGAGAAGCTGTTCTCCGTTTCTGTGGACAGTGAAAAAAGAGCCTTTACAGCAGTGGGACTTGGTGAGAACGGAGCATATCTCCTTGTTGAATCGGAGGAATACAATCTTGGCAGTGCCTATGATGTGGTTGAACAGTATTATGAATTATCACTTTCAGAAGTCAAGGAATATGCAAAAGAGGCGCTTGCCAAGAAATGTATTACTACAATGGACTATGCTAAGATAATGATGCGTCTGCTTTTGGCCAAGGCTTGACAAGACGGCGACGCGCAAACGCAAGAAAAGCTCGTTCGGCGCATGCTCCCTACGAACACGCCAAGCGCTGCCTAGCATCATGCCGCCTATCTTGCGTGTAAACGACTTCTGGCCTTCTTGTTATCCCGTTTAGTCCCTGGCTTCCCTGCCCCCTAACGCCAAATGTTGCAAGGCTTGCGGCAATTTCCCGTGACCTCTCGGTCAGTCAAACGAGTCCATGGGGATCACGCCCATACACCCGCAAGGGGATGGCGAAAAGGCGTTAGGGATTTTCAGCGTTTTGCCCACATTTCCTTGAGAGTGCCTATTCTTATCGTGCTTCATATCGGAAGAGCCTTACAGAATTAACGGCGTTAACTCCTGACTCAACACAACCTTTGTCACGCGCGGACGCACGTTTGTGCCGGCACTCAGATCGCAATGCACCTGCATGACATGTCTTGCGCTGCCGACGGGGATCTTTGCCATATTGCCGGTGATCATGGCTGTGTCCATGACCACCTCCACAACAGCGCTTTTCCCGTCTTCGGAGACGGAAATGGAAAACTGCCCGTCATCTGGCATATCAACATCCTTCGGCTGCACGAAGAATTCAAATTCTGTCGGTGTGTTGAAGCTCAGGCCGTTGTTGCGCTGCGGCCCCTCGACGTCGTCTCCGCTGTACTGCCAGACACGACGCACTTCCATCTGCTGGGGATTGTTGGCTTTGGGCAGCATGACTCCCTTCAAGGGTTCAACGAGAGCGGACCACAGGTATTGGTTGGCGAGTTTGCTTAAGAATTGCCGGTCAAGGGGATGCGGCGCAATCTGTTCCAATTGTCCGATTACCTCGTTGGTGGGCCTGTGGTTCATAACCTTGCCGTTGAGTATCCATTTGTTCCGGTTGGCATCATCTTGGAAGGTGCCATAGATATCGCCGATGAATCGTTTGTCTTCGCCGCGCAGCGTCGCCATCCTGATGTTCAGCTCATCGGCCAATTTGGCGCAAAAGGCGTCCAGGCTTTTGTCGCCCATCGGTATGGAAGCCTTCCACGTGGGCATATCCAGAAGCAACCTGTCCACCATAGCCTGGGATTGCTCCTTGGAGGCGTTGTCAAAGGGCAGGCTGCGGATGATGTTTTGCAGGAGGGGGCGAATTTCGGGGCTGAGGTTCGATAGAGAGTGCTCTTCCACGGCTGTGATGTTAGCGGCCACCTCAGCCAGGAAGGGCGCTACTTGAGCCTCAAGGTCCGTGAGAGCCTGTCGGGCAGTCTGGGTGTTTGACACGCCGGCCATGGCCTCTGTCACGGCGGGACAGCGTTCTGCAAAGCGCTCCAAAAGGTTGGGAAGGATTTTGGGATGCAGCTTGAGGCCGTGATTTTTCTCCATCAGTTCGCCCAAAGCCTGAGACATGGCGTGCCGTTGGCAGATCCGCGCAAGCTCGCTTGTGACGGTGTCGGCAATGGTTTTGGGCGTGATGTCGCCTGTTATGTTCTTCACCATTGTCCTCAGTTTGTCCAGAAGCATGACGCCTGTGCCCAGATGTGTGCGGAGAAGTTCCGACATCTCCATGGGCAGACAGTCTTGACCATAGGCGTCGCGCAGATTCTTGCAGATGGTATTGATGGCCTGCTGATAGGCTGGAGGGAGGTTGCTCGTATTCAGACCGTCCAGCAGTGCGGCCCTTTGCAACACGTCTTCAGCGTTCACAAACTTCTCAATCCTCTGGAAGGAGTCTTTGACCATCAGGGTATTGCCCATGCCTTCGTTGTTGAGGAATGACTCTATGCTGGCTTTCTCGGTGCCCAACGGCATGCTCTCGTTGACCTTTTTCAGGCTTTGGAAAAGGATCTCCGTGGCCAGCCTGAAGCCTTCCGGCCGCAGCTGTAGGCCGAGGCTCTGCGCCTTTTCCTGCAAAAGCGTTTCGACGGCATGGCGGATGAGTTCCGGCTCAAGAATTTCTTTGGCCATACGCTGCAAGCGGGCCGGGTCCACATATTCGTCGGAATCGCTCACGCTTCTGCGCAGGAGAACGATAAAAGGCTCCGTCGTGGTCTTGAAGGTTCGCAGTTCTGCAAGATTCTTGGGCACGACGTCGCCATAGCGCAAGCGCATGTCGTCCAGTAAGCTATTCAAGGCATCGAGATGCTTCTGCGGGATGTTGAGCTTGAGCAAGCCGTTTTTGAGTGCCGAGTTGTCGGCGTCCACGCTTGGCTCGGCCTGCGGCAGCATGGGGGGGTGTTTTTTGGGCAGGCGGGCTTGTGGTGGCATGGGCGAGGCGTGGCAATACTTGTAGAGCTTTCTGATGCCCCAGATGATACCTTCAGAAATGCCGAGTGTTGCCACAGCGCCTATGCCGCGGGCGATATAGGCCGCAACACGGCCGATTTTGGCCCATCCTGAGGTGGATGGGCGAGCGTTTGCCAACTCAGGCGGAAGCTCGCGGTTAGGGTGTGAAACCGCAAGCTGAGGCTCTCCGACGTTCAGATTACCCTTAGACGGCTCATTGTTGAGACGGATTTGACTCATATGACGTTCCCAGAGATCAAGAGGATTTTCATCGACGTTGTTTTATTTTCGGCGGATTGAGATCCGCTATTGGAAGAATTCGTCAATGCTCAGCAGGACTTCCAACGGCGGATCCCACCCCAGTAAGGTGGCTGTCCGCAAATTGATGGCCAGCAGTTTGGGACTTTGAAAGTGTTGTGAAAGCGAGCGTGGAGACTTGCCGGTAGCGATGTTGAGCAAAATCTCAGCGGCAAAGAGGCCTTCGGCAAAACCCGAATCCACAAAGCTGAGCAGGGCGCCGTTTTTCACGTCGTCGGAAAGCGACTGTGAGAAGGTGGGGATGCCTGCCTGGATTAAGGGGGTCAGAATCTGTTGCTTCTGTCGGGAGCTGAGCTTCGTCGAATAGGTCAGATAAACGGCGTCCACCTGCTCCTTCACAAATTGCCTGTGACAGGCGGAAAGATGCTCCGTCACGACTTCAGAGTTGTTGTAGAGATCGCTTGTGCAGCGTACGAGTTCAAAACCAAGATCAGCGGCCGCCTCTTCAATCTCGGCAAGGGAAATCATGCTTTTGCCCGCTGGGCTGTCTTCATAGCTGATGCCAAGACGCTTGAACGGGAGTATTTGCTGAAAGTACTTGAGTTGCTGATAGTAGCGTTTCGGTTCGACAATGGCCACCAGATTGTCTTGACCTGAGTCGAGGACAGAAGGCACGATGCCGGCCTCAATGGCATTGGTCACGCCCACTACCATCACCGGCACATGGGGGCTTAAGGCTGCCATGTCGAGGCCAGCCGGCGTCCCTATGGCCAGAATGAGATCGACATCCCGGTTTATGAGTACACGCTTGCGGATTTCATGCCTGAGCATGCGGCGTTTGGATTCATCCCAGCCAAAGGAATAGAAGCCGTCAGGCAGAAAGACCAGCCTTTGCTTATTGACGTTTTGCGTGCACCAAGTCCAGAAAGCCTTTGATCTAGGGATTTGGCCGCGGGGAGGCGGAAAGCTGATCAGGCAATCATGTCTGTACAATTCTTGGATCATCCCATCCAAAAGGCGCAGATTATACTCAAGCGGGCCGGATTCCACGCAGATGACGCGTAATGGGGTTTGGGCTTGAGCCGGGAGAACTCCAAGAACGAGCAAAAGCGTGATCATAAGGCCGTAGAAAGCGTGCTTCATCAGATCTTCAGCGTGCCTTCTGTTTTCTACAGTCTGGCAGTGCTGCCTCCGTTTTGGTCGTCTTGCGGTGGGATGGCTTTGCATCAAGCTTTATGACAGATGGTCATCATGGTGATATCATCAGAGGGTGGTTCATTGCCTCTGAAGGCGCAAATATCGGCAAAGATGGCCTTATGTAGGGCGTCTGGGCTCTTTTTGGCATTGGCGACAAGACAGGCCCGTAAACGCTCCTCGCCATAGAGTTCCTTGTCGCTGTTCATGGCCTCTGTGAGGCCGTCGGTATAGAGAAAACAACTTTCGTTGGGCGCCAAAAGATCCGTAAACTGCAAGTATTCTACCCCTGGCATGACACCCACCAGCGGGCCGCTCAAGTGCTCAAATTGGCGTATCTTGCCATCGGCGCTGAGGATAAAGGGCAGACAGTGGCCGCCATTGCCATAGACCAGTTCGCCGGTCGCCGGATTGTAAATGGCCAGAAAAAGCGTCACAAACATATTGCCGGGATTGTGCTCTTCCAGAAGGTGGTTGATTTGCGTAAGAGCCTGAGCCGGATCAAGACCTGAATGCAGAGCGGAACGGATCAAGGTCACCGACATGGTCATAAAGAGCGCCGCAGGCACTCCCTTGCCTGAGACATCTCCCAGCGCCAGCGCCTTGCGGCCATCGCTGAGGGAAAAACAGTCGTAGAGATCTCCGCCCACCTCACGTGCCGGCTCCAGAAAGGCGGCGATGGAGAAGTGTGCTTCCGGCTCTGTGGCGGAAAGATCAGGGAGAATACCCATCTGAATATCTCTGGCCGCTGTCAGCTCGCCTTCCAGGCGTTTCTGCTCGGTCATCGCCTCGATGGAGGCCCGTATATTTTTGATCAGCTCATGGCTCATGGAAGCAAAGGAACGGGCCAGATCCCCCAGTTCGTCGTGGCGCTGGATATTCAGTTTTTGTGAAAGCATTTCTTCCATGCTGGTCAGACTTGACGTTGAGGAGGGATCCATGGCGGCCAGTTCGCTTGTGCAATTGCGTAATTCGTGCAGAGGACGCATGGCGTGGATGACAAGCAGGCTGGTACAGACAGCGGCAGCCAAGAGAATGAAGATCCCGGCCAGAAGCAGTTTGGAGACAAGAGCCGATGAGGGGGAACGCAAAACCTCAAGGGGCGCGGCCATCAGCAAATACCAGTGGTAGCTCTTGATCCAGGCCACATGGTAGAGATACTCACCGGCCTCATCAGTTGATAGATGTCCCTTGGCGTTGCCATCTTGGTGTGCTTGCTGGAAGAGTTCTTCAAGTTTTCCTTGAAGGGGAGTGCTGTCTCCCCGCTGTACGAGACTTTGTCCTTTACTGTCACAGAGCATCAGGCAGCCGTTTTCATAGAAAGAAAGCTTTTCAAAATTATGCCGGGTGGCTTTGAGGCGATTCTTTAAGAGTGTTTGCGCTTCGTCAAACAGTCTGTGTAGGATAAGGCCGCTGATCAGGATGCGGTCGTGACCGGAGGGACTATGGCCGAAGGTTCCAGGATGCAACGGTAAAAGAAAAAGCAGAACATTCCCAACGTTTTTAATCTGCCACAGACCAAACTCGCCATTGGCGGGCAGTGACGTCAGCATATTGGCGATGGTCTGCTGTTTGGCGTTGAGTTCGTTGGGGGAGACGTTGAGGGGGGGGAAGCCTGTTCGGCGCAGTTCGTCAACGCTGGCAAGCTCTATGGAGACGCGTTCTGAAGCCATGGGCGCCAACTTGCCATCATGATTGTCCAGCAAATTGACGGAGAGGCTCGAGTGCAACGCACTGTTTGGCAAGAGGCGATCAAGTACACTCTGGTCTTCACGGGCGTCCATGGCGGTCGAGCGCATCAGCTGTTTGGCGGCCATGACCACGCGGACTTTGTTCAGGAGATATTCCTGGTAGGAAGACTCAAGATTGTTTTCCAAGGCCTGTGCTATGGAAGAAAAATGCGCTTCTTCAGACGAAATGATAGCGCGGCTGACGTTCTTCCAGGTCAGAAAGAGCGTCAGCGCTATGGAGAGGGCCACGGATAAGCCCACGGATAAGGCAAGTTTTGCGCGCAGTGTCATGCGTTTCTCAAGCTTTCTAAAGAAAAGATTCGGTAATCTTTTATCCTTGCAAAAGATTATCTGCGCTGTCAAGAAAAACTCGATTCTCTAAGATCGTAGCATGTTACTATTCACAGCCATCTTACGTCGGCCTTGTGATTCATACCCGTTGACGGTGTACTAATCCAGTTCTTCACACTGTTCATCCCCTCCTCATCCGCTCTATTCATCGTTAGCTTCGAATCAGTCTCCACAATCAAGAG
>JAILPJ010000104.1 GCA_024699605.1 Desulfovibrio sp.
CTCTTGATTGTGGAGACTGATTCGAAGCTAACGATGAATAGAGCGGATGAGGAGGGGATGAACAGTGTGAAGAACTGGATTAGTACACCGTCAACGGGTATGAATCACAAGGCCGACGTAAGATGGCTGTGAATAGTAACACCTTGTCAGGCTCGCCGGCTCGAAATTTTGATGACAAAACTGGCATCTTGAGCTATTTTTTAACTTTTCCTTTGCATTATCGCAAAGTTTTTCTTCCTCGTTTTTTTTCTTTTAGCCATTTTTTTTGAGAGACCTATGCAACAGAATCAAGCCCTTCGCAATGTGGCCATCATTGCGCATGTTGATCACGGAAAAACAACCCTGGTGGATGCTCTGTTCAAACAGAGCGGTGTCTTTCGTGCCGATCAGCACGTGGACGACCGCGTGATGGACAATATGGATCTTGAACGTGAGCGTGGCATTACCATTGCGGCCAAAAACTGTTCAGTGCACTGGAAAGGCGTCAAGATCAATATTATCGATACGCCTGGACACGCCGATTTTGGCGGTGAGGTGGAACGGTCACTTTCTATGGCTACGGGTGCCATCCTGCTAGTGGATTCCTCTGAAGGGCCCCTGCCTCAGACGCGTTTTGTCCTGCGCAAGGCCTTGGAAGCCGCCTTACCGGTCATCGTCGTCGTCAATAAGATCGACCGTAAAGACGCACGTCCTGAGGAAGTGTTGAATGAGGTCTACGACCTTTTCATCGACCTGGGAGCCAGCGAAGAGCAGATAGAATTCCCCGTGCTCTATGCCATTGGTCGTGACGGAGTGGCTATGCGTTCTCTGGACGAGACGCCCAAGGATCTTTCACCGCTGTTTGAGACTATTGTTGAGTATATCCCCGGTCCTACCTACGATCCGGACAAGCCCTTTCAAATGCTGGTGGCCGATCTCGACTATTCCGATTACCTGGGTCGTTTGGCTGTGGGCCGCATTATCCACGGTGCTGTCCAGGCCAAGGAAGCCTTGGTCTGCATCGGTGAAAGTGGAGAGGCCGTGCCCTTACGGGCCACGCGACTTCAGGTCTATGATGGCTTAAAGCTGGTGGAAGTGGATGCTGTCGGCCCGGGCGACATTGTGGTTTTGGCCGGCATTGAGGATGTGACGATCGGTGACACTATCTGTACGCGGGAAAATCCTCAGGTTTTGCCGCGTATTCGCGTTGACGAACCCACAGTTGCCATGCGTTTTGGCATCAATACGTCGCCGTTGGCTGGCCGAGAGGGCAAGATTGTGCAGAGCCGTGCCATTCGGGATCGCCTGTATAAGGAAAGCTTGCGCAATGTGGCTATCAAAATTGCTGAAACCGAGGACAAGGAAGCTTTTTTGGTCAAGGGGCGCGGCGAATTTCAGATGGCTATCCTTATAGAGACGATGCGTCGTGAGGGATTTGAGCTGTCGGTGGGCCGGCCAGAGGTGATTTTAAAACAAAACGCGGCTGGCGAGACCCTTGAGCCCATTGAGCACCTCTATGTGGACTGCGATGAAGTCTTTATGGGAGTCGTCACGGATAAACTGGCTCAGCGCAAAGGTCGTATGCTCAACTGTACCAATCACGGTACAGGGCGTGTACGACTTGAATTTTCCGTACCCAGCCGCGGACTGATCGGCTATCGCGATGAATTCCTCACCGATACCAAGGGGACAGGCATTATGAATTCGTATCTCGAAGGTTATGATGTCTGGCGCGGCGATTTCCTGACACGTTTTTCCGGTTCCATTGTGGCTGACAGACCGGGTTCGGCCGTGGCCTACGCACTTTTCAACCTCGAGCCGCGCGGCGTACTCTTTGTTGAACCGGGAGATCCCGTGTATGAAGGCATGATTGTGGGCGAGCACAATCGAGACAACGATATAGATGTCAATGCCACCAAGGAAAAGAAACTGACCAATCTGCGAGCAGCGGGCAAGGACGAAAACATTATTCTCACTCCGGTGAAGAAGATGACGCTTGAACATGCCCTGCATTTTGTGCGTGATGACGAACTGGTGGAAGTGACACCTTTGTCCATTCGTTTGCGAAAAGTGGAGCTGTCAGCGGTCAAACGCTATAAGTCAGCGTCGAAGAATGCCTAAGTGCTGTCTTGTGGGCCATGCTGCCCATGGAAGGAGCGGCAATGATCCCACCATTTGGCAAAACAGGAAGAAGAACAGGGGGCAGCGTTTCCTCCCCGCCGTGAAGTCGGGGTATTTACGCTGAAGACTTAATGAAAAAGCCTCTGGTCTACAGCCCGCGTGCTACGAAAAAAGCGCCTGACACTCTGCTAGGTCTGCTTTTTGTGTTTTTTTTGCTCTTGCAGCTTACGGCCTGCGGTTTCTTGAGCAAGGATACGGAATTGCGCTCAGAGCAGGAGCAGGCAGAGACAGATAAGGCTGCGCAGGAACATGATCCTTTGTCCGGCCAGCCCATTCCCTATGAGCTGAAGATTACGGTGGCAGGAGAGCATCAGGAGCTTGTGCCGCTCATGCAGGCGGCGAGTTCTCTGCATGTTTTTGCTGCCAAGCCGCCGGACAGTCTTTTGGGTATAGAAAGCCGTGCGAGAGCTGATACAGAGACCGCTGTCAAGCTCTTGCACTCGCAATGCTACTATGAAGGCACGGCCAGCTATGAACTCGACGAAAACACAAAGCCTGTACGTGTCAATCTTTTGCTTACGCCTGGTCCGCGCTATACGCTGGGCCATGCCAGGGTGCACTACGAACCGGCCCCCAAGATTCCCCCCTCATTTGCCAAAAGAGTGCGCAGTTACGGGCTTTTTGGCTTAGACCAGGAAGAGTTGCCTGGCGCGGAATTCCCCGAAGAGCTGCCTGATCTTGAAGTTGGGAAGCCGGTGATTGCTGATGCCGTGCTTGCTGCTGTGGAAAACCTGCAGGAGAAGCTTGTAAAAAAAGGCTATCCTCTGGCCCGCGTCAGTGCACAGCATTACACGCTGAATCGTGAACTCAGAGAACTGTACGCCGATATCACCGTGAATCCTGGTCCCTGTGCCACCATGGGTGATGTTCAGATTCGAGGCAATGAGCAGGTCAGTTCGCGTTATCTCGCCAGTCTGAAACCGTGGAAAACGGGTGAAGAGCCCTGGGATGAGGAGATTCTCGAAGACTACGCCAATGAATTGAGGCACAGCGGTTTGTTTCGTTCGGTTGTAACCAAACCGATGACAGAGTCTCTGGCAGAAGGTCAGGCTGAGCCCCTGGTTTTGCCCATTGAGGTCGTGGTCAAGGAGGCCCCCTTCCGTACCGTGGGTGGCAATATCCACTACGATACCTCCACGGGTTTTGGTGTGGAGGGCAGCTGGGAACACCGGAATATCTTCGGCAATGGGGAAAAACTTGCTGTGACCGCGCCTGTGGCCACTGAGGAACAAGGTCTGAAGCTGTCTTTTGAAAAGCCGGCTTTTTTCAGTCGTGAACAGAAGCTCACAGCCCATGCCAAGGCATTGCACGAATACACCGATGCTTATGAACGCACAGGGCTTTCGGCTGATCTTGGCGTAGAACGTCGTCTGACCCGGACGTTAACTGGCGGCGCAGGACTCTTTGGCGAAACCGGTATACTCGAAGAAACCTATAATTCTCAGCAGAATTACACGGTCTATGGACCGCAATTTTTCCTCAGGCATGACAGCCGCGACAATACCCTCAATCCCACCCGCGGAGCCGTGGCCAAACTCACCCTCAAGCCTTTTGCCGGTTCCTATACGGAAGACTTCACAGGTCTGGCAGGAACTTTGGGCGGCAATTTCTATTACGCTCCCTTCAGAGACAAGAATGGTGCCAAAAGCGATAAACTCGTCTTGGCGGCACGCGTTGAAGGCGGCATGCTGACAGGAACAGAGCTTCATACCCTGCCTTCAAGCATGCGCTATTATACTGGTGGCGCAGGCAGTGTACGTGGTTACGTCTATCAGGGCATTGGCCCTCGGGACAAGGAAGATAAGCCGGAAGGTGGCCGTTCCTACCAGCTGGTTAATCTCGAAGCCCGCTATAAGATTACTGATAATGTGGGTATTGTTCCTTTTGTGGACGGAGGCATGGTCTATACCAGTGAATTGCCGGAGATTATCGGCGATATGCGTTGGGGCGGTGGTTTGGGATTACGTTATTACACTCCCATTGGGCCCGTGCGTCTGGACGTTGCGACGCCATTTAATCCCATTGAAGGGGACTCTCCGGTACAGATCTATATCAGCATAGGACAGGCTTTCTGATGGAAGAGGAACACAGCCAAAACGCCACGCGGCCTGTGCGCAAGCCTCTCTGGCGGCGTATCCTGCGTTTTTTGCTTATGGGTCTGCTCATCCTGCTTGGCCTGCTTGTGCTGGGCGGAACAGGACTTTACTACTGGCTGGGTACGGAGAGCGGGCTCGCTTTTGTGCAAAAGCAAGTCAATCAACAGGCAGGACCCGTACTTGCGCAAAGTGGTCTTGCCTTGAAACTGCAGCATCTATCGGGACAACTGCCCAGGCATTTTGTGGCGGATCTTGTGCTCGCCGATGCCAGTGGTGATTTTCTGCACTTGCCTGAGACCCGTTTTGCCTTGCATCTCAGTTTTTTCCCCATGCGTGTGGAAATTTCTGAACTCTGTCTCAAAAATGCCGTGCTTGAGCGTCTGCCAGTACTTCCCGCTTCCCCGCCAAGCCCAGCTGAGCCAAGTCCGCCCCTGACGCCCAAGGCTCTCAGAGAGCTTTTGCGCACCAGTCTTGAACCTCTTTTTACTCTGCCTGAGCAACTCCCCTCTATCCATATAGCCCAGACAGGCGTGGAAAATTTTTCTTTGCCCAAGACTCTTTTGGGTTTTCCAGCCAAACTGACCGCCTTATGCGATCTTACCTTCAGTTGCCAAGAACAAGGACTGCCCAAACTGCGTTTGGCTTTGACCCGTCTGAGCCTTGAGTCTTCTGAGCTTGCTTTTGACGGCAATGTGCTCTGGGAAAGCGGAACGTCACGTGAATCCTGGCTTGCCGGCCAATTGGCCATGACCTTTACGGCTCGAGCTGACCCCCAGGCTTTTCTTGCTCCGCAAACAGCGGCTGAGAGCCTTGCGTCTGAGCAAAAAAGTGAGGCCCACGTCAATCTTACGCTGAACGGCCCGCTTTTTTCTCCCCAGTTCAGTTTTGCCTTTGCTCTTGGTCAAATTGCCTTGAACGGGCAGAGCCTGTCCGATTGCTCTCTCACGTTGCAAAGCCAATCCCTTGATTTTGACAACTTCCTTCAGGCCAAAGCGGACAATCCGCTGCGCCTTGCCCTGGCTTTGCAAGGCAAGTTCAATGGCGAGCCCGTGCAGACGTCTTTGGGGCTTTGGGCCAGACTGGCCACTGAGAACAGTTTTGAGAAGGTGCTTTGTGGCGTTCAGGATCTTGATCTGCAGGCTCTTGGTCTTGCGGCCAAGGGAGAAGTGTCTGCCGATCTTGGCCAGGCCAGACCGCAACTGACGGGGAACCTCGCCTGTGCCATCTCAGACTGGAAGGCCCTTGCCGCTTTTGTTCCTGGTCAGCAATTGGCCGGTCAGGTTCAAAGTCATCTCACGCTTTCTCTGGGGCAAGACGGCAGCCAAAACCTCGATTTGCATCTGGATGTGCCAAATTTCAGTCTCAGTCAGCCTCAAGGCGAGCCTTTGCGTCTTGACAATGTCCACCTCAAGGCAGCGCTTTTTGATCTTTTTGCGCGCCAAGAGCTTTTCGCTACCCTTGAGGCCGCAAGTCTTGCCCTGGGTCCGCAAAAACTGAGTCTCAAGTCCGAGCTTAAGGGCACGGCAGAAAACCTTGCCTTGCGTCTTTCAAGTCAAGGCGATCTGCGATCAGAGCTTTCCCTGCGCTATGCGCCTGGGCGTGTGGATCTTGAGAAACTGGAACTTTTTGCCAATGCCAAGGCGTTCACGGGCAATGATGCCAATCTTGGTCTGCAACTGAAAAAAGCCGCGGCTGTGCAATTTAGCCCAAACAGGCTGGAGGTCAGCGGCGTGGATCTCGCCTTGTTGCCCAAGGGGCGGCTTACGGCTCAGGGTAGCCTTGCGCCTGAGCAATACGCTTTGCAGTTGGCTGTTCAGGACGTTGATCTTGCGGCCTGGCAGACTTTGCTGAAAGAACTGCCCAAGGGGCGAGTGGAATTGCGGGCAGACCTAGCCGGCAGTGCCAAAAATCCCCGTGGATCGTTCAAAGTCGGTCTGACAGGGCTGGTTCTGCCCAAGGTCCGTCTTCAGCCCCTTGATCTGGCTTTACTGGGCAATCTTTCCGCCTCCCAAGGCCTTGCGATCCATCTTGAGATGCCGCAAAAAACTGTGCAGGCGCTGGGTGGAGAAAAAATGGCCTTGACGCTATCTCTCCCCTTGCAATTTTCTCAAACAGGGTTGCCGGCACCTGCTGAAAACGGCAAGTTGTCCGGTCAGGTTTTCTGGCAGGGCAAACTTGCTCCACTGTGGAAACTCTCACCACTTTCTGATCGCAAGCTGAGTGGCGATCTTCTCTGTGATATTGCCCTTGCGGGCAGCCTCAAAGCCCCAAGTCTCAAGGGCTCCCTCAACTTGGGCAAGGCGCGTTTTGAAGATCCGCTTCTGGGTGTGCTCTTGCGCGATATTGGCCTGAATGTGGCCATTGACGGAAAAAGCGCCGCCAATGGCGGCTTGGCAGGTCAGCTGAAGCTGACAGGCGGCCTTGGCGATGGCATGGGCGGAACGCTCAAGCTTGACGGTTCTGCCGATCTTACGGGTGAGCATTTTCGTGTGCAGACGAAGCTCGATCATCTCAGGCCCTTGCGGAGGGAAGATGTCAGAATTTCGCTCTCAGGTGAGATTTTGGCTCAGGGCAAGCCCCAGGCGCCGGATATTGGCGGCGTGATTATCGTGGATAACGGGGCGGTGCAGCTGGAAAGCATTGCCGAGGGTCCCAAGGGCGTAACCACCTTGCCGATTGGGGAAAAAACAGAGAAAAAACCAGAGGCCAAGGCCTCGGCACAAGGTGGCGACAGCGGACGTTTGCATCTCGCCATCCGCTCTCCCGGCCGTTTTTTAGTGGACGGCTTTGGGCTGAACACGGAATGGAAAACAGATCTCACCATTACTGGGCCCCTCACAGAACCTGTGATCGCCGGTGAAGTCAGTGCGCTGAAGGGCAATCTGGATTTTTTGAATAAGAATTTTGTGCTGGAAAAGGGCGAGATCATCTTGGGCGGCGGGAATGTGGCCAATCCCTTGTTGGACATTCTTCTGACCAATACAACGGCCGATTTTACGTCGCATGTGCGTATTTCGGGCACGGTGAAAAAAATGAAGCTCAGTTTGACGAGTGAGCCGGAAATGCCACAGGATGATGTCCTGGCGCATATTCTTTTTGGGCGCAACGCCAATGAACTGGGCCGTTACGAAGCGTTGCAGCTTGCGGCAGCCACAGCCCGTATGGCCAGTGGCCTGGGCAGAGGTCTGAATAATCCACGCAAAGCTCTGGGCATGGATGTTATGCGGTTAAAGTCCAACTCGCGGAGCTCTTCGGGCAGTGGCATGGAGAATATGGCCGTTGAGACCGGAAAATACCTCAACGACAGCATCTACGTAGGCGTTGAGCAGGGGGCCGGAGAAGGCTCAACCGCTGGCACCGTGCAGTTAGAAATTACCCCCAGGCTCAAGCTTGAACTGCGAAGCCAAGGCAACAATACCCAGGGCAGCCTGAACTGGAAATATAACTATTAGGCCCTGGCCCAAACAAAAAAACCACAGCCCATCAAGAGCTGTGGTTTGCCCTGCGACAATTCTGTCAGGAACGTTAGCGACTCGGTTTTTTTTCGCGTTCTTTTTTGTCTTTCTTCTCTTTCTTTTCACTTTTTTTCCCACTTTCTTTTTTCGCTGGTGCGGGCTTGGGCGTTTGACGCTCAATGGCCCGCAATTCTTTTTTGGCGTCCGCATCACCGTTTTGCGCCGCAAGCCTATACCAGCGGATGGCTTCTTGATGGTTGGCGGCAACCCCTGTTCCCTGATCGTACATCACGCCAAGGCAGTACTGGGCTGCAGCTTCGTTTTGCTCGGCGGCTTTTTTGTACCAGGCAAAGGCTTGATCATAGTCCTGGGCGAGGCCGGCGCGTCCCTGTTCATAGAGAACGCCGAGATTGTACTGGGCAATGGCGTAGTTTTGCTCGGCCGCCCTTTTGTACCAGAAAAGCGCCTTTTCAGCTGATTGCGGTACACCGCGACCTTCGGCATAGAGATAGCCCAGGTTGTTTTGCGCCTTGATGTGTTCTTGCTCCGCTGCTTTTTCCAGCCAGTGTGCGGCCTGAGTATCATTTTGCAGCTCGCCTGTGCTGTTCAGATAGAGCCAGCCCAGTGAGTATTGGGCATCAGCCAGGCCTTGTTGGGCCGCCTGATTGAACCAGTGTGCGGCTTTGGCTTCATCTTTGGGGAGCCCCTTGCCATGAGCGTAGAGGAAGCCAAGATTGTATTCAGCCATGGCTATGCCCTGATCGGCAGCTTTTTGAAACCAGCTGGCGGCTTCGCGGAAATTGCGTTTGACGCCCTGGCCGCTGGCCAGGGCTTTGCCATAGGCGGTCATTGCGCGGACATCGCCAGCCAGGGCGGCTTTACGGAAGAGTTCGCAGGCTGTCCTGGGGCTTGCTTTGACGCCCTTGCCCTGCTGGGTCAGGTAGCCAAGAACATACATGGCCTCGGCATTGCCTTTGCTGGCCAAAGGCTTCAGTGTTTTGACTGCCTGTTCGTATTGTTCCTGATCGAGAAGATTTTGCACGGTTTTCAGCTGCTCAGCCAGATAGGCTTCAGACTGTTCAGGACTTTCCGTTGGAGCGGCCTGTGCTTTGGCGTCATTGTCTGGAGACGCTGTTTGTGCTGAGAAACAGGGAATGGCAGAAAAAAGACCACAGGCTAAAAGTAGAGCCTGCAGGAAACGGTGGGAAAATAACGAACTGTTCATAGCGTTTTCAATTGCGTAATGAGGTAGGGGGTTTCATTGCCGGAGATGGTCAGGGCAAATTCCTGGCAAAAGGCCTGGCGTACTTTTTGAATGCTGTCGCTTTGCCACCAGGTGGGCAGATTTTGCCAGATGCGACTGGCCTGGGCGGCACAGAGACGGGCATCACGAAAAAAAAGGCCCACTTCTTCAAGCCGTTGGAAGATATCGAGGCATTGTTGTGTGAGAGGCCAGTCCTTGAGGGCAAAGGTGACAAGAACAGGAATATTGGCGGCCATAGCCTCAAGTAAAGTCGTGCCATGATGATCGAGCACCAGGAGACGGCAGTGGCGAATTTTGGGCCAGAGCGGGCCTGTGCAGAGACGAAGTCCTGGAAAACGGGGTAAAAGCCAGTCGGCGTCGGCGAGCGAAGATGGTAGGGGAAAATAGGGCCTGTAGAGCGAGCTCGCCAAGAGTTTTTGGTCAAGAGCCGAAAAAAAATGCTCTTTGGCCCGGCGATAGTTGAGCGTTGCCATCGGATTTGGTCGACAGTCCAGGCGATAGCCATACAGGGGCATTTCTGTGCCCACAAAGACCAGCTCGGCGGCTTTTTCCGTGTGTTGATTGGCTATGCGCTGCAGTTGCGGATAGGGAAGTGGCAGAAAATGGCCGTCAATGTCTTCGTAGTGTTTCCAGCCCCAGGTGCCGAAGATATGCTGTTGGAATTCAAACATGCGCGTCAGACAAGGACTTTTGATCTGTCCGTAATTGCCTCCGTGCTGAATGAACATCAGTCGGTGCCCTTGTGCCCGCAGGCAGGCCAGTCGTTGACGGTATTGGCTATCCTCGTAGGCACTGATGCTTGCGACAAAAAGTTTGCTTTGCCGGGCATGGGGAATGCGGCCTGGATGTCCAAGGTCTTTCAGAGAGCGAGGCAGGGCCTTGAGAAAAACGGGCAGCAGATCAGCTGGCAGATCCTGAGTGTTTTCGGCCAAGGAGGCGCACAATTGCGAAAGGGAACGCGAGTGATCCGGACCCTGGCTGGGATGCGCGAGGGCCAGGGAAAAGCGCAGGCTTTGCCAGAGGGAAAGCCCTTTGAGACGTGGAAAAGGCAGTAAGAGCAGTGTCTTGGCGATTTTGGCGCGCAGTTTTTGTCTGAGTGTTGAGGGGCTGCGCGCAGGCCTTGTTTCTGCATAGCTTTGCGCCTCAGTGATGCGCCAAGCCTTGGGCAGTTGGCTTCGACGCAAGAGCCACGAGAATAGCCAGTGATTGAAAGTACGGCCCAGGACCCCGTGCAGGGTGAGATCGTTTTCGTCGACAAAGTCGAAGACCAAGTCATCGGGCAAAAGGGGAAGCTGTAAGGCTTCCTCGCGAAAGTCTTGGATCAGGACCTTGATACGCAGCCAGCGTTCCACAATCTGCTGGGCCACGAGCCCTGCCCAGGGCACAAGGAGCGTTTCCCAGTAACAGTCAGGGTAGGACTGAGCCTGGCTCGAAAGCTGTGCTGCGAGGCGTGGCAGATACTCCCCTGTTAGACAGATAGCTTTATGCCCTGCCGAGACAAGATCTGAGACCTTTTCCAAGGGCTCTGGCGCGAAAGCAAAACGCTTTTCCCAGTCAGGAAAAAGAGTCTCTTGCCCTGCAAAAACCCAGGGCCCTGCACAGAGTAGCTCATCGGGCTTACTGGTAGGGGAGATGGGGCCGAATTGGACGATTCTTTCCCTAGGCGCGTTCAAGGTCCCCCCAGGTCAGCACATGATCATCAGCTAACGCTGTGCGTGTCACAAGCCCCAGAACTTCGTCAAAAAAGCGGGGAGAAATTCCATGGGCCGGCCTCTTCCAGGTGAGATCAGAGGCTTCGAGACGATGTCCTTGAGGCAAGGCGCGGGCCGTCACCAGCGATCTTCTGGCATGCTGTCGTGCGGGCTCTTCTTCTGGCAGAGCACGAATTTTGCATTCGCCGATGGAGAGCAGCGTTTCTTGCATGCTGCGGCGGAAGTGCTTGAGGTCTTCTTTGTCCATGGCATGATAGTGATCATTGCCAGGCAGCGTCTTATCATGGGTGAAATGCTTTTCAAGAATACAGGCGCCCAGTAGGGTGGCCGTCTTCAGAATGTGCATGTCGGCTGGCAGGGTGTGATCGGAATAGCCAATGGGATGGTCGGGAAAATGTTGCCGCAGGGCCACAATCTGGCCTAAGGCCGCGTTGGCATCAGCCGTAGGATAATTCAGCACACAGTGTAACAGGGCTAAAGGATTGCCGGCGGCTTCGATCCATTCCACGGCTTCGGCAATTTCATGCAGATGGCTTGCGCCTGTGGAAAGCAGAATGGGTTTCTGATAGCTGCAAAGAATTCGGATGAACGGTTTATTGGTGATGTCTGAGGACGAAATTTTGAAAACGTCCATCAGATCGTTCAGAAAGGCTGCCGATTCCACATCAAAAGGCGTTGACAGGAAGGTAATGCCTGTTTCGTCGCAATGGCGCTTGAGGGCTTCAAATTCGTTTTTCCAGAAACTGTCATGTTTCTTAAAGAGTGCGTACTGGCTTTGAGTCGGTTCTTTGCGCGTATCCCAATAGGCTGGAGAATCCTTGGAGGCCAGTGTCTCGGCTTTATACGTCTGAAATTTGATGGCGTCGGCGCCACCTTCTTTGGCTTCATCAATCAGGCGGCGGGCAAGATCCATTTTGCCTTCATGATTGACGCCGGCTTCGGCGATGATATAGGGCATGACGGGTTGGGATGTGCGGGGCAGGGAAAAGATATGGTGCAAAGACATAGCTATTCAGCGCCTGGCGCTGCCTCCGTGATTGATAGATGGTGAATATTTTGACGGGCGAAATAACTATACCTCCAAAAGGAGATAGTCAATCACCTCGCGCCGTTCGGAGCTGGCGGCACTACCGATAGCAACAAGATTGAGACATGGTCAAGATTGCTTGCCATGACAAGCCTCTGAATCCATAGCAGGAAAGACAAAGCCCCCATTCCACGAGTCGAATCGTGGGCTTTGGTTCTGAGTCTTGCAACGTCTTCCTTGGGCAGGGAAAGCCAGCTTTGCGCTGTTTTGCGTGACTATGCCAGCCAAAAGTATTCTTACTGGGAATTTTGCCGATGAGGCTGAGAGGACGCTTCTGCGTGCGAAGGATGGGTCTTGCCTTGATTTGACTTACGCTTAGCGACCTGTCTGATGGCGTTTTTTTTCTGAAGAGATAAGCTCCTTCCCAGCGTACGCAGTGCTGTGTCTGTCCAAGATGGCGTGGCGCTGGCTGATTCCTCTTGAAACAATCGCCGCTTGCCATTGTGGCCGTAAGATCGACAATGCAGTGAAGGAGAATATTTTTTTCGGCAAGAGTTCTGCCGTGACGCAGTGGCTTCTTTCGTAAACTCAGCAAGTTTGCGGGAGTCAAAGCGTTCGCCTTGAGCGCAGTTTGAGCACAGTTTCAAGGTTTTTCTGGCAGGAGAAACCGCTTGCCTAGACAGTCAGATTTTGCTATTTTATCCCAAATCTCTCTGTGAAAAGTGTGCCGAGAACTGTCCGAATAGCGCCTGCGGAGATGGCTGTGATCAAAACAGGAAGCCCGTTGAGAGTTCCTGTCCCACGTTCTTGACAGAGAAGAGACGCAAGTATTGTGAGGCCTTATCAATGAGTGGTGAAAAACCGCTAGGCAAGCCGTGCGGATGATAGCCACCCACCTTTTCTAATGCCTCACTTTGCTTGAAAGTTTACAGGGCGTACCGTAACGCCCGAAATCGTCCAGGATTTCGTCTCCCCTATGTTGGACGATTTTGCTTTACGGAGTTCTAAGTTTCATGGACGAAACTTAAGGTAGGTATGTTATGCATAAGGCTGTTCGTACATACTTCAGCCCGAGACGACAGGAAGTCAGTCAAGGGCAGCTATTGCTTGGTCTCTATGATGGAGCTTTGCAGTATTTGCAGCAGGCACGCGATCAGATGGTCGCGCAGAAGTTCGCCACACGCAGTTTACTCGTTAACCGAGCCTTGGAGATCATCGGCGAGCTTTCTCGCTCTCTTGATCTGAAGAGCGGGGGCGATCTGGCTGCCAAGCTGAATACGCTGTATCTTCTTTGCTCCTCTCGCTTGCTTTCAGCAAGTGAGACCATGAGCGTGGATGATCTCGACAGCGTCGTGACGATTCTTACTCGTCTACGTGCCATTTATTCACAATTCCCCGAGACTCTGCAGGCTTCTGCCGCTGAAGAAAGTACACCCTGTGTAGCTGAAAACGACAGGTAAGGCCTTTTTTCAAGGCAGCTTGCGCTACAGTCTTTCCTTGTAGACCTTTCAAATTTTGAAAGGGTCTACCCTTTTGTGCTTTTTATCCCTCCAGTTCCTTCCCCTTCTTACGACCAATCCTTCCATTCATCAGGCAAAAAAAAGCCCCACTTGCGTGAGGCTCTGTTCTCTCTTGAGTGCTATTAGTACCTGGGGGCACGAGGAGCACGCGGTTTTGCTTCGTTAACCCTGAGGGTACGACCGCCAAAGCTGTAATTTTCCAGTGCTTCGATGGCTGCATTGGCCGCTTCGTCTTCCATTTCGACGAAGCCGAAACCACGTGCACGACCAGTTTCTCTGTCACTGATCAGTTTGACTGACTGAACTTCGCCATAGGCCTGAAAAAGTTCGCGTACCTGTTCCTCAGTAGCCGACCAGGGAAGATTTCCCACATAAATGGACTTAGACATGAACTAACCTCTCGAAAAAACAGTACAACTGCGCAATTTCCAGTAAAAACAGTTTACCGGCACGCACGAAGAGGTACTAAATCATTCTTTACACTCTTTGTCAACGTAAAAACGCCATATCTAGGCGTCATCTGGCGGATTTTCAAGTCCAGAGGGCAGTGTTTCCGAGGGCAGTCCCATCCAGTCCTCTGTCATATTTTCAAATGATGTATAACGCGAATGGAAAAGCAATTCAGCTACGCCTGTGGGGCCGTTACGCTGCTTACCAATAATGATTTCTGCCTTGCCCACCTCAGGACGGTCAGCGGGATTTTTGTGCTTATAGACATCGTCCCGATAGATGAACATGATGATGTCGGCGTCTTGCTCAATGGCACCAGATTCACGCAAATCAGACATTTGAGGCCTTTTGTCCTCTCGCGCACGTTCTTCGACCTTGCGATTGAGCTGTGAGAGGGCAACGACGGGGATATTCAGGTCTTTGGCCACGGCCTTGAGCGTGCGGCTAATATCGGAAATTTCCAGCTCGCGCGAGTCTTTGCCACGGGGGCTGCGCATCAACTGCAGATAATCAACGACCACAAGCCCGATATTGTACTTGGATTTCATCCGGCGAACTCTGGCCCGCAATTCCATGGTCGAGAGGGTGGCTGTGTCGTCTATATAGATCGGGGCGCCATTCAATTTGCCACCGGCTTCGTAGAGGCAGTTCCAATCCTCGTCCGTAAGCCGGTAGGCCTGGCGCAATTTGCTCATGTCCACATGGGCCGTGAGAGCCAGCATGCGTTGGACGAGCTGCTCGCGGCTCATTTCCAAAGAGAAGATGGCCACGGGGGTCGCCTGGGAGGAAAGGGCCGCGTTGACGGCGAGGGAAAGGGCAAACGCTGTTTTGCCCATAGACGGTCTGGCGGCAACAATAATGAGGTCTGAGGCCTGCAGACCCGCTGTGAGACGGTCAAGTTTGCCAAAACCTGTGGTGACGCCTGTGAGTTCATCGCGTTTGCCAGCGGCAGTACTCAGCCGTTCGAAAATATTGTCGATGATTTTTTTGGTGGATTCAAAGGTCTGCTCTTCCATGCGTTCAGCAATGGAGAAAATGGCGTGCTCGGACTTGTCAAGCAGGCCTGCTACGTCATCGGTGTTTTGGTAGCTATTGCCGATGATTTCCGAGCAGACATCAATCAACTTGCGTTGTGTGGCTTTGTCGCGCACCGTTTTGGCATAGAACTCCACATGGGCTGCGCTGACAATGGCCATGGTCAGTTCAGAAAGATAGCTTGAGCCGCCGGCTTTGTCATAGAGACCAAGGCTTTTCAGCTGCTCAGCCGTGGTCACAAGATCAATGGGGCGATTGGCCTCGTAGAGCGCTTGAAATGCCCGAAAAAGCAGAACATGCCTAGGATCGTAGAAATCCTCAGGTGACTTGATGATGTCAATGGCAGTGGCGCAGCCTTCCTTGTCAGTGAGCATGGCGGCTAGAACCGCCATTTCTGCTTCAATGCTATGGGGAGGAACGCGCTTTAAGAGATCCTGCTCGGCTCTTGACCCAGCCGGTCCTTGAGAATGAAAGGCTCCTCTGGAGTAGTCTCCAGAGGAGCGATAACCTTGCGTTTGACTCATTGGCAAATTATTCAGCGGCTTCAGTTGTTTCGACTGCTGCCGATTCAGTAGCTTCGCTTTCAGCCGGTTCTTCTTCTATCGGCTTCTGATCACTGATCACTTTGACCTTGAGCATGGCAATGACGCTGGCGTGCAGACGCACGCGAACGGGATGCTCGCCAAGTGTGCGGATGGGCGCATCCAGCAGAATGCGTCTGCGGTCAACTTCGGTGCCCAGAGCCGCCAAAGCATCGCCAATGATGCTGGTGGTCACAGAGCCATAGAGCTTATCGTTGTCGCCCACATGCATGGGAATGACCACTTCAAGGGCTTCAAGGCGCGTCTGCAGATCTTGAGCTTCCGCACGCAGGGCATCCATCTTGGCCTGCAGCTTTTTGCGCTCAAGTTCAAAGGTTTTTAAATTGGCGGGACTAGCCACCATGGCAAGGCCTTGGGGCAGAAGATAGTTGCGCCCGTAACCCGCTTTGACTGTTACCACATCGCCAAGATTGCCGAGATTTTCCACGTCGGCGCGAAGAATGAGTTTCATATGCCGCGCCCCCTAGATAGTACTCTTTTTCTTGACCTGAGAATCATGCGTCGCTGTGTAGATCAAAAGGGCCATTTGCCGGGCACGCTTGATCTCACGGGTCAAAAGACGCTGATGGTGGGCGCAGGTGCCGGTAATGCGGCGGGCAATGATTTTGCCACGTTCAGTGACAAAGTCACGCAGAATGTCAGGACGTTTGTAATTCAGGGGCAGTTCGGCATCGGCGCAGAAACGGCAGTACTTACGCCGTGGGGGAAAGCGTTTCTTATAGGCCATTATGCCACCTCCTCGGCGGCATCAGCCAGCCTGACTGTGACGAATTTAAAAATGCCGTCGCTATTTCTGATATTGCGTTCAAGCTCGGCCACAAGCTGAGCAGGACCTGTGTACTCAAGGCGAACATAGTAGCCGCGCATAACTTTGCGTACAGGGTAGGCGAGATCGCGCATGCCCCAGTGGTCTGCCGTGACCATTTTTCCACCTTCCCGCTCGATGATGCCCGTAAGGGATCCGAGCAGGCTTTCTCTCGCATCGCTGGCCAACTCCGGTGAAAGGAGCAGGAGCGTTTCAAATTTCCGCATGGAAGCAACTCCTTTTGGATTGACAGCCCATACAGGGATGTATGAGCAAGGAATTCGTGATTATATAGATTTTTCCTGGTCCGTCAAGATCTTTTTGCCTTAACGGGGAATGCCCCGATCCTGCCAGTCGGCAATAGGCGCAATGAAACTGATGACAATTTCTTTGTCGTTGACTTTTTCCTCAATGCCCACGATCTCGCGGGGGCCTTTATTGAAGATGGCGCTGAGATTGCTGAAGCTGTTTAAGGCGTTCTCCTTGCCTTGCAAATCGAGATAGAGGTAGACCATTTCAAGATCAGCGGCCGTAGCTCGTGTGAAATTATATACCGCCTTGCGAGCGCCTTCTTTACCCGTACTTCTGATAGCGGCAAACAGATCCAATTGTTTCCCGCCGCTTGTGATACTTACCGGCATAAAGCGAAAACCCGTGTCGAGCCAGTTGTCGATGGTCTTACGTGTTTGCGCAGGTTTACGGCTTATGAGCTGAACGGCAACCAGGCGTTCCCGTTTGAACAGAAAACGCTGGTACCAGCTTTCTCTGAAGAAGGTGACGGTATTGGGGCGGCAGAGACTGTCAAAAGAGTCGCGGCAGTAGGTTGCCTGCGACTGGGCCTGAACTTCCTTGAAGGGCATTCCGTAATAGTATTGCTCAAAGAGCATGATCTTCGGCTTTTCTTTTTCACAGGCAGTAAGCAACACCGTGCTGCAGAGCATGACGAGCAGTGACAGAGCCGCAAAACAGCGATTGGCCATGGCGCGTTTCCTGAAAGCTGTAACTTATGGTTTACCTGAGGGATAGACCCGCCCTGGGAGGGAAAATGGAGATGGCCATTTTCATCTTCTTATTTCCGCGCCGTCCGTGCACCTACGCATTGTGGTGTCACTGCTCTTTGCAGCGAGCCATGTCCGTTGGCTGGACGCTTGCCGCTGCTTTCAGAGAGGGTTTCTGTTGATCCCCAAGGCGGCTGACTGTGACTACAGCTTCTTTGATTTTGTGGGAGAGTCTAGGCATGAAGGCGTGAGATGATCTCACGGATTCAAGGTTTCGCTGGCAGCACAGGCGTGCCAATATCCACGGTGGGTGCCGCGGCGCCACCGGCTTTGAGCAGTTGACCAAGATGTCGATGGGCGAGCTCTGTCTCAGCATCACTGACGGCCGGCATATCGGCTGGACGGATACCTTTGAGGTCATTGCCCTCTTCGGCAATGACTAATGCTGCCGCCATTCGTCCCATGATGCAGAAGAAACGTTTGGGATCCCAACCTTTGTTTTTGATCCAAAGCGCTGCGTTGTCGGAATAAAAAAAATCAGGACGTCCGGCCGTGAGCAGAGGGTGGGCCTCTTCGTGCTGACGTCTGGCCCAGGAGCGGAATTCCGGTAAAATCTCAAGAAAACGCATCAGTTCTTTTTCACTGACTTGCGTTTGATTGTCATAGACCGTGAGAACTTTGGGGGCGGCCTCCTTGCGGTTCGCGCAGAAGGCCGCATCCAAAGTCGGAAAACCGAGCAAAAGAGCCAGCAGAAGACAAAGGGAGGAGAAAACGATCCGTTTGCGCATGGGCCATTAGTACCTGACGGCGCTGATTTTGGTGAGCTTACTCATATTGTGGTAGCTCTCCACATAGCGCAGTGTGCCTGTTTTGCTGCGGATAACCAGTGAATGGGTCACAGCATGATGGGCGCGGTAGTGCACGCCATGCAGAAAATCGCCGCCTGAGATACCTGTGGCCGCAAAGAAACAGTCGTCGCTTTTGACCAGCGTATTTGAGGACAGTGTTTCGCGGATATCGATATTGGCCTCTTCAATGGCTTCTTTTTCCACATAGCTCTGTGGATCAAGACGGGCCAGAATTTCACCGCCCATCCCCTTGATGGCACAGGCCGAGATGACGCCTTCGGGGGTCCCACCTGTGCCCATCATGACATCCACTTCACTTCTGGGATCTGTGGCCATCAGGGCTCCTGCCACATCACCGTCGGTTTGCAGCTGAATACGCGCACCGGCAGTGCGGATGGCTTCAATCAATTCCGCATGTCGTGGTTTGTCGAGAACGAAAACCACGAGATCCTGTACGGATTTGCCCAGAGCTTTGGCGATATTGGCGAGGTTGACCTTGACGGGCGCATCGATGTCAATGACATTGCGGGCTTCGTGCGGCACAACGAGTTTGCGCATATAGAAACTCGGGCCGGGATTGAACATGCTGCCCTTGGGGGCAACGCCGATGACGGAAATGGCGTTGGGGCGGCCATAGGCGAGGAGATTTGTGCCTTCCACCGGATCAACGGCTACGTCTAGCTTGGGACCTGCACCTGTGCCCACGCGTTCACCATTGGCGAGCATGGGAGCATTGTCTTTTGCGCCTTCGCCGATGACCACAGTGCCATCAATATTCAAGGAGGAAAAACTGTTGCGCATGGCATCCACGGCTGCTCCGTCACCAGCATTTTTGTCGCCCCGGCCAAGCCAGCGGGCCGATGCCAGTGCCGCCGCTTCGGTAATGCGGACAATATCCATGGCCAGATTTCTTTCTGGAGCTTCTGCCATTCTCGCCTCCAAGGGTTTGACATAGGTAGGGAAAATGTCTGTATACAGGGGTGCGGAAGAGATTCTTGCGCTACCCTCTGATACGGCCTTTGCGGACGCAAGTAGTTTGAAGCAGAACAGATAAAAAGGCAAGGAAATTCCCTTGACTGAACGCTTGATCGCGACTTGTCACTTGGCCTTGGCCAAGCAGATTCAATGTTCTGTGGAGGCTGCAGATTTCCATTGACTGACGAAGCGGGCGATGGCAACCTTAGAGATTATCAGCAATTTTCTTTTGGAAGATGGCAGGCGTATGCGGCCATTGTCTGATCTGCTTTTGTGTCGGGCAGACATGGTCTTACTCAAAACGTTTTGATCAAGACGGTCTGAGGCAAACTCAGACCTAAGCGGAATTCATTTGGAGGCAGCGTTCTCCCTGTCATGCTGGCGGGGCTTTCACGCTGAAAAGAGTTGATGAGCGATTGTTTTTTTTCCCCTTCATGCTGTCATATTGATTTGGGAGCTCTGACCCGCAACTTTTTTCGTATGGGAGATCCTTCGGGACTCATGCCGGTCATTAAGTCTGATGCCTACGGACATGGCCTGATGCCCGTTGCCAGAACTCTCGATAAGGCCGGAGCTCAGCATTTTGCCGTAGGCACTGTCAGTGAAGGCTGCGCGCTCAGAAAGGCCGGTTTCCATCAGCAGATTGTTCCTCTTTTGGGAGCGCAGACGCAGGAAGATTGGCATCTTTCCTTTGCCTATGGTCTGACGACGCCCATTTTGGATATGGAATCGCTGAAATTAGCGGCATTGGCCTGTCCTGACCATAAAGAATTCCCCGTAGCCATTGCCTGCAATACCGGTATGGGGCGATTAGGTTTTTCAGCGCACGAAATGCCGGATCTCATTGAAGGGCTGCGGCGCTATCCGGTACTGAAGCCCGTACTGGCGCTCTCGCATCTGGCCTGCGCCGATATGCCCGAGGAGACAATCTACACACTGGCCCAGCAGGAGCGTTTCAAAAGTATGACGAATGCCCTGCGCGCTTTTTTCCCCAATCTGGCTCGCAGTCTGAATAATTCTGCTGGCTTGCAGAATCTGCCGGACAGCCGTTTTGAACTGTGTCGGCCAGGCATCACTCTCTATGGCGGCAATCCCTTTGCGGGCACAGCCTGGGAGGCAAAAGCCAGTGAATTTGAGTGGGTGATGAGTGTTTCCGCCCCGGTTTTGCAGGTGCGGCATCTCAAGGCTGGCCAGAGTATTTCCTATGGACGGATTTTTACGGCGCCGCAGGACATGACCGTTGCTGTGATCGGTATTGGCTATGCTTCGGGGTTTAACCGGGCCCTTTCCAATTGTTCGGATCTTCTGATTAATGGGCGCCGCTGCCCGCAGATTGGACGCGTCTGCATGGGCATGATCATGGCCGATGTCTCACGTCTCGGGGCTACGGAAATAGGAGATCTGGCCTGGATCATAGGTGGTAAGCCGGAACCAGGGCAGCGCGTGGTGACAGCTCAGGAGCTGGCCAGTGAACTAGGAACCATTTGTTATGAAGTTCTCTGTCTTTTTGGCATGACCAATCGCCGTGTCTACTCGTAGTCGTCTTCTCTTCATTAATGATGATAGGGGACTTTGCGCAAAATGCATTCAGCGCGATAGAGCTGTTCAAGCAGGATGAGTCGCGCCAGTTCATGCGTATAGGTCATAGACGAAAGAGCCAGAAGCCTTTTGGCGCGTTGGCGTACAGCTTCACTGAGACCAAAGGGGCCGCCAATGAGGAAGCAGGGGATGCCGAGATTGTCGTCCTCAATGGTTTTGAGCAAATGAGCAAGTTGGGGAGAGGAGAGGCTTGTGCCTCGCTCGTCCAGGACAATGGGCAGATCGTGCGGGTTCAAGGCCTTGAGCAGGCGTTCCCCTTCCTGAAGCTTGCGGGCTTCGCAGGTAAGGGCGGCATCGCCGTCGCGAACTTCCTGCAGGCTGAGATTGCGCCAGTGTTTGAGACGCTCAAGATAATGATTACAGCCTGCCTGCAGAAAAGCTTCTTTGATTTTACCCACGCAGATCAGATGTATGGGGCGTTTTGCCATGCCCGACTCCTGTGATCTTGCAGCTCAGAGCCTTTCTCCGACCGAAGCCGTTGACTTGCTTGCCGCCGGAGGGCTCCTGCTTTTTCCAACCGAAACATTCTATGCCCTGGGTTGCCTGATTACCTTCCCCGAATCTCTGGCCGCGATTCTCACGCTTAAGGGCCGCAATAAAGGTAAACCGTTGCCTTTGGCCGCTGCCTCCAAGGCTCAGATCGCCCGTTTTTGTGATCTTGACGGCCTTCCTGCTGGCCTTACGGCGTTCTGGCCTGGACCTCTGACTCTTGTTCTGCCACTCAAACGGAACCTTCAGTTTGCCCCCTGTCTCGTCAACGAGTACGGACAAGTTGCTGTGCGTATCAGCGCCCATCCCCTACCGACCTTTTTGGCCCAATGTTGTGGCGTGTTTCTGACGGTTTCAAGTGCCAATGTTCAGGGCAGGCCACCGGCAACGAGTCCGAGCGCTTTGGACCCAGAACTGTTGGACCGTTTATCTTCGCAGTCTTTGCCCTGGGGGGTCTTGCCGCATAAGCCAGATGCTCCCCCGCAAGGAGGCTTGCCATCAACAATTGTGCGTATGGCCGGGGAGCAGCTTGAGATTTTGCGGCAGGGTGCTCTGGCAGCTGAAAAATTCACTGAACGTGGCTTTTTGGTCAATTATCCCGACCCGTAAGCGCATCAAAACTTGCTGCCGTGCTCTGAAAACGGGTAAGGCAGCTGCTTGAGCGCGGACGCGCCCAAGTTCAGAGAATGTCTCCCTTCACCATCCGGCTGACAGACAAATGCCTGGAAGAGGGCATTTTTCTTCTGTTTCTGTGAAAAGTGATCCTGCAAGCAAGGAGACTGGCATTGCCACCGTAAGAAAGAGTGGATGTTCTCTGTCTTGCCATAGTTCGATGAGTCGATCAGATGGTTCTTCGTATCAATAACGGTAAACTGAGGCGGCGCTTCCTCCCTGGCCTTCCGACCGGGGTTATCACGCCGAAAATTGATGAAAAAAGAATGCCTTTGTCCCCATTGTGGCAAACCCTATTCGTGCTACCGCAATCCCACACCAACGACCGATGTGGTGATCTATGAGCCAAGGCTTGGCGTTGTGATCATCCGTAGGGCCAATACGCCTATCGGCTACGCTCTGCCAGGCGGGTTCATCGAGGAAGGTGAACTTGCCGAAACAGCTGCTGTGCGCGAAATGCACGAGGAGACTGGTCTGACAGTCCGTCTTCAAGGGCTTCTCGGTGTTTACTCGGAACCGCATCGTGATCCACGCTTGCACACCCTCTCCGTGGTCTTTGTGGGACAGCCTGAAGATCCCCAAGCGCTTTGTGCCGGCGATGACGCAGCCCAGGCGGCCTTTTATCCTCTGGAGAGACTGCCTGAACCCCTGGTCTTTGATCATGCCAAGATTTTGGCCGACTTTGCTGACTATCTTGCGGGTCGTCGTTCGCTTGGCGCTCTTGATTCGGCGTATAAGGGAGTAAACTGATGGCCTACAGCTCTCTGGCCCGTTGCGTCAAGGACCTTGAGGAAACAGGGCAGCTCGTCCGCATTGACCAAGAGCTCGATCCTGTCCTGGAAATCGCCGCCGTGCAGCGCCGGGTTTTTGCTGCCAAAGGCCCTGCTTTGCTTTTCACGCGTGTGCGTGGCTGCCGTTTTCCCATGTTGGCCAATCTTTTTGGTAGCCGTGAACGACTTGCCTTTATTTTCAGGCACGATCTTGCCGCCGTAAAGGAGCTCTTTGCCGCAGCGGCTCAAGGGGGACGATTTTTTGCCCACCCCTTGCAGGCCCTGGGCCGATTGAGTCGTCTTTTCTGGCCGCTTCTGCATATGCTGCCGCGTAATCTCCCCCCCCAAAGTGCGCCTGTGCTTAAGGAAAGCTGTGAGGCAAGCGATCTGCCGCAGCTGGTCTCGTGGCCAGGCGATGGCGGCCCTTTTATCACTCTGCCCATTGTCTATAGCGAAGATCCTCTCGCTCCTGGTTTTGCGCATGCCAATCTTGGTATGTACCGCATTCAGATGCGCGGCCAGGACTATGCTGAGGACGAAATGGGCCTGCATTATCAGATTCACCGTGGCCTTGGTGTACACCATGCCCAAGCCTTGGCTTGTGGTCGGGCGCTGCCCGTGCATATCTATGTGGGTGGGCCGCCGGCCCTGACTTTGGCTGCTATTATGCCTTTGCCGGAAGGGGTCAGTGAATTGCGTTTTGCTGGTTTGCTGGGTGGCCAAGGCGTGGCTGTGACTCGTCTGGCCTCTGCGCAGCTTCCCGTTTTGGCTGAAGCCGACTTTTGTCTGATGGGCCACATCGGACCTGTGAGCAAGCCGGAAGGGCCTTTTGGCGACCATCTTGGCTACTACAGTAAAGCCCATCCCTTCCCGGTTTTTTACGTCGAGCGTATCACGCACAGACCCAACGCCATCTGGCCTTTTACAACGGTTGGGCGTCCGCCACAGGAAGATACGGTTTTTGGCGATTTTATCCACGAATTGACCGCACCGCTTTTACCCAGGGTCTTTCCTGGTGTTGCGGAAGTCCACGCTGTGGACGCCGCCGGTGTGCATCCTTTACTTCTGGCGTTAGGTTACGAACGCTACACCCCCTATGAGGCCCGCAGAAAGCCAAGAGAGCTGCTGACAGAGGCGCTTCATCTTTTGGGCACAAGTCAGACTGCACTGGCAAAATATCTTTTGATTGCCGCTCATGAAGACGCCCCGGCACTTTCTTGCCGCGATGTTGCCGGCTTTTTGCGGCACATGCTTGAACGCAGTGATTTTGCCAGAGATCTGCATTTTTTGACCCCGGCCAATACGGACACCCTTGATTATACCGGACAAGCTTTGCATGAAGGTTCAAAATTGATCTGGACCTGTGCCGGTGATGCCAGACGACGTTTGGCCACAGAGCTCTCCGGTTTGCCCGATCTGCCTCAAGGCTTTTCCAAGCCGGCTCTGGCAATGTCTGGCGTTTTGATTGTGCAGGGACCAAAGCATACCCTGCCGCAGGCTGAACCTGATCCAGCGCTGAGTGGCCTTGCGGATCGGCTTGGAGCCTCAGCCTTGGCTGAAACTTGCCCCCTGGTGGTTGTGGTTGATGACAGCGCTTTTACTGCGGCCAATCTTGCCAATTTTCTCTGGGTGACCTTTACCCGATCCGATCCTGCGCAGGATACTTACGGATTTCGAGCTCGCACCATCGCCAAACAATGGCAGTGCTCGGCCCCCTTGCTCATTGATGCCCGCCAAAAGGCATGGCATGCGCCTGAGCTTGTGGAAGATCCAGAAGTGGCCCGGCGTGTTGAATCGTTAGCAGCACCAGGAGGACCTCTGGCGGGTTTGTTTTAACTCCGTGATGCTACTGAAAAAAAAGCCGGTCTTTTGGGACCGGCAGCTTTTTAAAGAAAGCTTTCGTAGATTACGCTGGCGTTTAAGGGATTGCGTTTGGTATGCGGAGGCGCCGGCTTGGCATCTTCTGCCGGATGACCAATGGGGAAAATGGCTACGGGGATGATGGACTTGGGCAGTCCGAAGGCCGCTGAGAGTTTGGCTGGATCAAAATGTCCAACCCAGGTTGAGCCAAGGCCCATGTCGTGCACTTTGAGCATAATATGGCTGCCGACAATGGCGGCATCGATCGGGCCTGAATTGTATGCATCAAAGGAACGGATCCAAGCCGCAGTTTCGTCGTAGCAGACAACGAGAGCCAGTGGGGCGTCGAAAGTGTAGGGTGTGCAGTCTTTGAGCTTGGCCAGGCTTTCAGCTTTTTCAAGAACGAGAATGCGCGTAGGTTGCTTGTTGACAGCTGAGGGCGCAAGTCGTGCGGCCTCAAGAATGGCCGTGAGATCTTTTTCTTCCACTGGCTTGGCCGAAAATTTTCTCACAGAGTAGCGTTGGGCAATAAGTTCACTAAATTCCATGCAATCTCCCAGAACAGGTGAAGGTTGTTCACAAACAGGCGCAGCGCCTGGGCAAAAAAACACAAAGTGTGGTGGACAGCTTACCAGGGCGGATGATTGAAGATCCTCGCCAAGCCTTTGATCCGTTCAAAAGTTTCCGTTTTTCCTAGGGGGAGTTTCGCTTTTCGGGGAAAATGGGCACTGCCTTGGATTGTCCGTAGGTCTGTGTTTGATCTTGCAAGCTGGCTGAGGAATGGCTCGTTGGTGAAGAGCGTTTTTGGGCAATTTCCGGCTTAGGCTGGATCCTGAAGTTGTCAATGGTGGCTGCGCTTCTGGCCTCTGAGGAAAAGAGTGCCATTTCAGTCTCTTGCGGAAAGAATATTTGGCTGGGATTCTGGCTACTTTGCCAGAGTAAGACTATAACTCAGCTCGCCGTAAAACCGCAAGTCATGCTGCCGTAACAGTTTTTCTTTCTGACTCTGCGCTGTATAAGCCAAAATCCTCTTAGGCTTGTGGCCAACGTAGACGTTCAGCTTTTGCCTTGCCGTTTTGATGGCAGAAGATCTGCTTAAGATCCTGTCAATGGAGATGTCAGAGAGCTTGGGAGAACAATTATGCAGATGGCACTTCTGCAATGTGCGACTCGGTGCGGAGATTTTGCGGGCAATCTCGACCATCTGGAAGAATGTCTGCGTGGACAGCCAGATGACGTCCTTTACCTTTTGCCGCCCAATGCGCTTTGCGGGGTGGAATTGGGAAGTCTTGCCCAGGCAAGCGCATTGCCAGGAGCGCAAAGTCAGGCTTTGCAGCAACTGGCCGCGCGTTTTCCCCAAAAACATCTGCTTGTGCCTTTTCAAAAGCGTTGGGGCAAGGAGCAACGCTTCTGTTGTGCGCAGCTTAAGCGTGGCCAGTTTCACGAAATACCGCTGACTACGCTTTCAAGCCCTGCCGGACTGGCCGTGGGGGGTCTTGCTGTTGAGGGAAAGCATCTGGGACTTGTCCTTGGCTGCCAGGCTGTTCCCAGAGAAGATCCGCTCGCAGATTTTACCTGTCAGGCTTTTGCGGGAAAAAACCTTGACGCCCTATGTTTTTTTGCGGCTTTTGCCTGGAGTCCAGGATTACAAGCCTGTCTTGAGTCGCGCTATGCGGCTTTTGCCAAGACGCTGGGCGTACCGCTTTTTGCCGTTGCGGCTGTGGGTGGTGAAGATGGCAGTGTTTTTCACGGTCAAAGCCTTGCCATGACGTCTCAAGGCAGACTCTCTGCCCGTGCCCGTGCTTTTCAGGAAGAGCTGCTACGGCTCGATGCCAAGGGTGCGCAGGCAAAGCCGGCTGCATCGCCAGCCCCTCTGGAAGCCTTATGGCTGGCCATGGTTCGGGGCACGGCGGATTTTGTGCAGCACTCTGGTCTTTCCAAGGTTTTTGTGGGGCTTTCCGGAGGTCTTGATTCGGCCCTGGTTTTGACTGTGGCAGCACACGCTCTGGGTCCTGAGCAGGTCTATGCCGTGTTGATGCCATCCCCGTATACTTCCCAGGCCTCCAAGGAAGATGCGGCTGCGCTTGTGCGCAATCTTGGCGTGCAGAGTCTGACTTTGCCCATCACGCCGCTCATGCAGACGTTGCAGCAATATCTTGAGCCGACGTTACAAGCTTTTCCTGCCCAAAGGGGCGATGTGACCTGGGAGAATCTGCAGGCACGCCTGAGAGGCCTTTTGCTCTCGACCTTGGCGAACCGGGCGCAGGCGCTGGTTTTGAATACCAGCAATAAGAGTGAAGCTGCCATGGGCTATTCCACGCTCTATGGTGATACCATAGGCGCCTTGGCTGTCATCGGTGACCTGACCAAGACGCAGGTTTATGCCGTGGCCCACTGGTACAGGTCGCATTTTCCCAAGGAACAGGAAATTCCGCTGCGCATTCTAGAAAAAGCACCTTCGGCGGAACTTGCTCCCAATCAGAAAGATAGTGATAGTCTCCCTGAGTACAGTGTGCTGGACCCTGTGCTTGAAGCCTTGCTGGCAGGTTCAGCCCCGACGTCGGAAGGAGAATGCAGTCTGCAAAAACGCCTTTTTGCCGCCGAATTCAAACGGCGTCAGGAACCTTTGGCACTCATGCTCAGTACGCGTGCCTTTGGCAGTGTGTATCGTCTGCCCGTAACAGCACGCTTTCGCCCGCCGGTACTTGCCTAGAGCCCTGGCTGCGTGTACTCTAGACGGCATGGACACGAATTTCTTTACGCTTCAGGCCTGTGATGGCGCGGCTCGTACGGGTGTTCTGCATACGGCTCACGGAGATATTCCCACGCCTATTTTTATGCCCGTGGGGACTGTGGGTTCAGTCAAGGCTATTGCGCCAGATGACCTGGCGGCCATCGGTGCCCCCATTATTCTTGGCAATACCTACCATCTCTATTTGCGTCCGGGCGACGAGCTGATTGCCCATCTGGGCGGTTTGCACAAATTTGCGGCCTGGTCTGGCGCCATTCTCACCGATAGCGGCGGCTTTCAGATCTTTAGCCTGTCCTCATTGGCCAAAATAAGTGAAGAAGGGGTGGAGTTCCGTTCGCATATTGACGGCTCCAAACATCTTTTTACGCCAGAAAACGTCATCACCATTCAACAGCATCTTGGCAGTGATGTGATGATGATGCTCGACGAATGTGTCCCTTACGGTGCCGACTTTGCCTCCACGAAACGTTCATTGGGGCTGACCGGGCGCTGGGCAAAGCGTGCGCGCAGCTTTTATCCCAAGGGGAGAGGTCCTGGTCTTTTATTCGGCATAGTGCAAGGCGGTTTTTTTCAGGACCTGCGCAGGCAGGCCGTGGAAGAAATCGTGTCTCTCGATTTTGATGGCCTGGCCATTGGCGGGCTTTCAGTCGGTGAAAGCAAGCAGCAGATGTACGATACACTGGCCTATACCTGCGATCTCTTACCGCAGGATAAAGCCCACTATCTGATGGGCGTTGGTACGCCCCTCGATCTTGTCGAAGGCATTGCCTGCGGCATTGATATGTTTGACTGTGTTTTGCCCACGCGCAATGCCCGCAATGGCACCTTGTATACCTCCGTGGGCAAAGTGAATATCAAGCGCCATGAATACGCCGAGGACCAAAGGCCTCTTGATCCCAATTGTTCCTGCTACACCTGTCGTACCTTTTCTCGCGCGTATCTCAGACATCTTTATGTGAGTCATGAGCTTTTGAGTTACCGTCTCAATTCCCTGCATAATTTGACCTATTATCTCAATCTGATTCGTGCGGCACGTGAGGCCATTGCGCACAAGACCTTTGATGCCTTGAAAAGCCACATTGAAGACCTGTATGGCGACGAGCTGAGTGTGTAGCGCTTGTTTTTGTGTACAAGAGCGCCTTGAAGATGAGGTAATTCATAATATGGAAGAATCGGAGGCAGCGTTTCCTCCCTGTCGGAAACGGCAGGTTTTTCACGCTGAAAAGAATTGATGAGTCGTTGTGGTCGTGTTGCCCTTCTTGGTCCCCCCAATGCTGGCAAATCCACACTTTTGAATGCTCTGCTCGGGCAAAAGGTGACGATTGTCACCCCAAAACCCCAGACGACGCGCAATCAGATCGTGGGCATCCTCACCGCTGGCGGAGCGCAAGCCATTTTTATGGATACGCCGGGTCTGACCCAGGTGCGTGGGCGCTTGAGCCGAACCATGATTCAGGCTATCTGGGAAAGTCTGCGTCAGGCCGATGTGATCATGCCAGTCATAGACGGTAATCTCTATGTTCGCCATGGCGAACTTCTTGAGAAAGATCTCTCTCCAGTGATCGAAGCGCTGCGCAATGAAGAACGCCCCCTTTTGGTGGTCATCAATAAGGTTGATCTCTTTGCCGACAAAAGTTTAATGCTGCCGTTATTTGAGCGTCTGCACGCTATGTGGCCTAAGGCTGAGCTTTTCCCGGCCTCGGCTTTGACCCGTGATGGCTTGGAGCAATTGAGAACCCTTGTCAGCCGCTTTTTGCCTGAAGGCGAAGCCGAATTTCCTGAAGATCAGATTTCTACGGCACCTGTGCGTTTTATGGCCAAAGAAATCATCCGCGAAAAGCTCTTTTTGCATTTGCGGCAGGAAGTGCCCTATAGCGTGGCCGTGGATATCGAAAGTTGGGAAGAATGTGCGGAAACCGGTCAGACCGTTATTTATGCCGTGATCTATGTTGCCCGGCCCATGCACAAGGCCATGGTCATTGGACACAATGGCGCCACCATTAAACAAATCGGTACGGAAGCGCGCAAGGAGATTGCCGAGCTTTTGGAAGGCAAAGTGCATCTTGAGCTCTGGGTCAAGGTGCGTGAGCACTGGACGGAAGATGTGGCCTTTTTGCGGGATATTGGTCTGCTGGGGGAGGAACTGTGAGTGCACAGGCTCTGTTAGAGCGCTACGCTACCGTTCGAGAAGGCTTGACTTCGGCTGCCCGTGCCAGTGGTCGCGAGCCCTCAGCGGTGCGTTTGCTTGCTGTGTCCAAAAAACATAGTGTGGAGGACATGCTTGCCCTCTATGCGGCGGGGCAATCCATTTTTGGCGAAAACTATGTGCAAGAGGCTCTAGCCAAAGCGGAAACACTGTCCTCGCGGGGTATTGATGCCAGTCAATGTCTGCACATGATTGGTCATGTGCAAAGTAAAAAAGCGCCACAGGTTGCCGGTCACTTTGCCCTGATCCATTCGCTTGATTCGCGGAAACTGGCCGATGCTCTGGAAAAACGGCTGACAGGAAAGGCCAGGCAGCCTGTACTCGTAGAAGTGAATATTGCCGACGAAGCACAGAAAAGCGGCCTTGCCGCTCAAGATCTCGACGCTTTTGCCGAATATCTTCAAGAACACTGTCCGCATCTTGCGCTTGAGGGCCTGATGTGTTTGCCTCCGGTTTTTGATCAGCCAGAGTCAGCACGCCCTTTCTTTGCCCGTTTACGCAAGTTGAACGAATCCCTGCGGCTCAAGACAGGTCTGCCTTTGCCAGAGCTTTCCATGGGCATGAGCGGAGACTATGTTTCAGCCATTGCCGAAGGGGCAAGTATTGTGAGAATTGGTACGGCCATTTTTGGTCCGAGGATCTAGAGCTGGCTGCTGCGGGTTTTTTGGGGAGGCCTAAACCGGCGTTCGCTGAGTCAGACGGGAACGCCCTTTGAGGAGAGAATATGGCAAAGGAGAAAAAAAAGGCTCCGGCTTTGGCGGAAGCAGAAGAACCTGCTGTCGCGCCCAAAAAATCGCGCAAGAAGGGTCTGATTATTGTTCTTCTGGTGCTTTTGTTTATGCTGCTTGGTCTTGGTGCCGGCGGCTACTGGTGGTTTTTCATTCGTAATCCTGGCGTCTTGCCGTTTACCCAGGGGCAAGAGGATCCGGCCACGCAGACAACAGAAGCGCAGGAGGGTAAGCCTGCTGAGGCCGGGGCAAAGCCCGCGGGCGGCGAGGCCGCCAAAGGACAGGGACAGATTGAGAAGCCAGCTGGTCTTCCGAGAAGCAATGGCGTGGTGCTTCCCCTGCCCATGGTCACTGTCAATCTCTACGACAGCGGTGGGCGGCGTTATTTGAAGCTGGGCATGGAAGTTGAGGCCAATAAGGATATCTCGCAGGCCATCAAGGCCAATGAACCGAGAATCCGCGATGCGGTGATCATGCTGCTTGCTGGTAAATCGTACAATGAAATCGCCTCTCCCGACGGTAAGGTTATGCTCAAGGCAGAAGTGGCGAATCGCTTAAATCAAATTCTTGGGGAACAACGCATTATTCGCGTGTATTTTACCGATTTTGTGGTGCAATAGGGCAAGGAACGAATATGTCACAGGAAGATCAGGAAGCGTTGGCCGCCCAGTGGGCGGCACAGCTGGCCGGAGAAGACGATGGCGCTGACCAACCGGCCGAAGCAGCTCAGCCTCAAGCTGAGCAAGGGCCCACTGACGATGAGGCCTTGGCTGCCCAATGGGCTGAGGCGTTAGCGGCTGATGAGGAACAGAAAAGCGAGCCCGCAACCTTCGGTGGTCCCGGGGCCGGCGGTTTCGCCAGTCAGGCTAAGGATGCGGAATTCAAAGATATGACGGAAGTATCCCGTCAGCCCAGAGATAATAAGCGCAACCGTGAGCTTGACTTTATCCTCGATATTCCTCTCAATGTTTCAGCAGAGCTTGGGCGCACACGCCTGATGATCAACGAGCTGTTGCAACTGGGCCAGGGCTCGGTCATTGAACTGAATAAGCTGGCCGGAGAGCCGCTGGAGCTCTATGTCAACGGCAAACTCGTGGCCCGAGGGGAAGCGGTGGTCATCAATGAAAAATTTGGCGTCAGGCTCACCGATATTATCAGTCCGGTAGAGAGGGTGAAGCAACTTGGCTGAGCAAAAGAGTGCAAACGAGCTGACGCTGAGTGTTCAGGACGGAAACCTTGCCCAGAACAAGGAAGCGCAGGCTGCATCGCAACATGTGCAGGAATTGCTGGAGAAGTCAGAGACCAAAAGCCAAACAAGCACTGCCACACAGGATCCACCGCTCCCAGCAGCCGATCTGCCCAATTTTACCTGGGGTGGATATCTGCAGGGCATAGGCCTGATGTTTTTGCTGCTTGGCCTGCTTTGGTTCTTTGTGCGTCTGCTTCGCCGCTACGGACGTTTTAATTTTATTCCACGTCAGGGTTCTCTGCCCAAAGACGCTTTTTTTATGGAAGCGCAGATGCCCGTTGGGCCGAGAAAATGCCTGATGGTGGTTCGATTTATGCAAAAACGGTTTTTATTAGCTGTCACTGAGCAGCAGATTTCCGTGGTCACAGAGGAACGTCTGCCAAAGGGAGACTTTGAAGCGTATGTGGACGAAGCGCAGGATCAGGGCAGATAGCTCTTGGGCTGTCAGAATACTGACAGGGGGCCTTTGGCTGTTTTTGCTATTGCTTACTCCTGTTTTTGCCTTTGCAGCCCCCGACATTTCGCTTCCTGGCATGCAGCTGACCTTGTCCGGAGGCGTTCCTGAGCCTGAAAAAGTATCCGTTCTTCTGGAAATTCTTTTCCTGATGACAGTACTTTCGGTAGCGCCCTCCATTGTGCTGACCATGACGAGTTTTACCCGTATCATCATTGTCTTTAGCTTTCTCAGGCAGGCTATGGGCGTTCAGCAGCTGCCGCCTACGCAGATCTTAGCCAGTCTGGCGATTTTTATGACAGTTGTGATCATGTTTCCCG
Source organism: Desulfovibrio sp. (assembly GCA_024699605.1). GTDB lineage: Bacteria > Desulfobacterota > Desulfovibrionia > Desulfovibrionales > Desulfovibrionaceae > Desulfovibrio. The sequence continues at coordinate 32,047 of JAILPJ010000104.1, forward strand.
TGGGCAAGGAGATCAACGATAAGGCCCTACAGCCCTATCTCAATGAGCAGATTGGTTATAAAGAGGCTTTTGACCGGGCTCAGACTCCTTTGCGGAACTTTATGTTCAAGCATACCAGGGAGAAAGACCTTTCGGTTTTTTATGCCATCACGGAAACGCCGGCACCCAAGAATAGAGATGAAGTGCCTACCGTGCTGCTCATTGCCGCTTATGTCATCTCTGAGCTGAAAACGGCGTTTACCATTGGCTTTTTGATCTATATTCCCTTTCTCATTCTCGATATGGTTGTGGCCAGTGTGCTCCTGGCCATGGGTATGATGATGCTGCCACCAATGATGGTGGCCATGCCCTTTAAACTTTTGCTCTTTGTCATGGTTGATGGATGGAACCTTTTGGTGGGTTCCTTGGTTAACAGTTTTCTGCTCTGACGAGGCTCTGTGCTGTGGCCAAGAGCCAAGGAGAATGCCCGTGTCACCTGATTTTGCCATTGGTTTTGGACGGCAGGCCATTGAACTGGCCCTGTCGCTGGCCTTACCCATGCTCGGTGTAGGGCTTGCCGTCGGCGTGATTGTCAGTGTCGTGCAGGCCGCAACCCAGATTCAGGAAATGACTTTGACCTTTATTCCCAAGGTCGTCAGCATGTTCATTGCCCTTTTATTGGCTCTGCCCTGGCTGATGGAGCGCATGCTGACCTTTACACGTGAGGTCTTCACCAATATTCCACTTTATATACGCTGAGTTTTTGTCCGCACAAAAAAAAGGCCACGACACGTATCGTGGCCTTTTTTTTGTGCAAAAGCCTCTGTCATCCAGGCGGTCTTCACGCGCACAGGACTTACGTTCCCCATGTTTCGTGTCAAAAACGCTTAAAAAATGCCAGAAACAAGCGCGTAGAGAGAGTTTTACGGTTTTTTAATTTTTTTCGTTTGTAGAATATTGTAGGCCATTTCTAGATATTGTATTACAAGACTCAAAAATTCCTTGAGATATAGCGCATGTACGTCGGAACTATGAGTAATGGCAATGAGACCAAGATGCCCCTCCTTGAAAACTACAGAAATGGTGCGAAAGTGAAGAAGAGGATCCTTTAATGCTTCGGCTAAAAGAGCCCCCCGAAACTCCTTGGCTAGCAAATCAATATTCTACAAAAATAAAAAAACTCAAATCCTGAAAATCAGCTCTACTCTTTGCTATCCTGACTTTTTTTGCCAATTTTGGACCTAAACTTGGCTCTGTCATCCAGGCGGTCTTCACGCGCACGGGACTTACGTTCCATAAGGCCCCCTGCCAGCAAGCAAAACGCTCATGCAGTCTGTCTTGAAGCGCACAGGCCGATGAGAATGGCTCCGGCCTGGGCTACATTTAAGGAATCAAATTTGCGTGCGTGTGGAATGGCCAAAAGCGTTGAACAGCGTTTGACGATTTCCGGGCGCAGGCCGCGTTCTTCATTGCCCAGCACGAGTACGGCCGGCAGCTGCAGAGGCGTTTTGAAGGCATTGTGCGCCTGCGGGTGGATACCCGAAGCTCCGTAAAGGCCTAAGCCCTCTTCTTCACACCGATCAAGTGCGTGTCCGAGATTGGTGACTCGGGCTATGGGGAGGCGTTCGAGACAGCCCGCTGCCGCGCGGCGGGCTGCGGGACCGATGCGCGCACTATTGTGCATGGGAACAATCAGTCCGGCACCACCCAGGGTAAAGAGCGTTCGTGCCAGAGTGCCGATATTGCCAGGGTCCTGAACCTGATCCAAGGCGAGCAGCAAGGGCAGCGGTGCTTGATCAAGTTCCTGGAAGAGCTCGTCAAGGGTCCGAAAGGAAAAATTTCTAATGCGTGCTACCAGGCCTTGATGGGCGACGCTGCCCTGATTTCCCTGTCTGCGGCAGAGTGTATTGAGAAGTTCGTCCGCCACCCTCTGAAATCGAATAGCGTGCTTGCGACACAGATTCTGAATGAGAGCGATTTCTTTACCGGCAAGTTTTTGTCGGCAGAGCACCAAGTCCACTTTTTCAGGTGTTTCTTGGAGCATTTCGAGCACTGGTTTGCTGCCGGGGAGCAGATGATCTTCCTGAAGAGAGAGCGAGTCTGTGGAAAACTGATGTGTATCCATACGATTTCCGAGAAGAAGGTCATTTGAAGGGTGTAAAAAGGCTTTTGTGGTACTCTGCCACACTTGTCCGGAACTGTCACGGCGCTGCAATTCTTTAGACTTTTTCATGTATTAGTATATATTTAATTAATATTTTTTTACTATTAATACAATGTAACTGTGATGTCTAGATTTTTTATGCTGCTATTTTGTCTTTTTATATGGAAATTTTAGCGGATAAATTTCTGTATTTCTTCTGAAAAATAAACGAGCACAAATGACAAATGCCTATAGAAATTGACGGTAAAGACAGAGGGAATGTTGTAATAACGTGTAAGATTGAGAGTGCATAGCCAAATACGAAGGTTTTTCTTTGGTCAGACTGCGGAGGAGGATGATTATCGTTTCTTTGTCTAAAGCTCAGGCCTATATTTCCGATAATTAAGAAGTAAGCTTACGTATGAAAGGTGCAGCTTGAGAGAAAAGTTCACAGACTCACGTCTCTGCCTGTACCGAGATCTTCAGAGAGTGAACAGAAGCCCACGGCTTGCAACGCGGTGAGCTTTAGGGGCCAGAATTTTTAACCAAGGAAAAGCTGCGTTTTTGGGCGTATGCTTATGAGGCGGCGGACCTCTTTGGAGTATTCCGAAGAATCAGCTGTGTGAGCTATGACAAGAAGAACTGCCTATACCATGCTGTGTGTGCTTTTGGGCGCATCGGTTCTGCTTTCAGCCTGTGCCACCAAACAGCCTGAAAAAACAATACATACCGGTATTGTTCTCGAACCCGAAGCCACCGAAAAAGCGTTACCGTTGACGCCTGAAGAGATTCAAGCTCTGAAGAGCACAGGCGAAATTGACAGGAATCTTCCAACAACCGCTATGGCCGATGTCACCAAACAGTATATCTTTTATCTGCATGCCGGCCGTAAGCATATGACGGCATCCATTGCGCGTTGCGGCAAATATCTGCCCTATGCCCGACGTGTATTTAGCCAGCGTGGGCTGCCCAAGGATCTGGCCTATCTCGCCATTGTGGAGAGTGGTTTTCGGACAGATGCCCGCTCCCCCGTAGGTGCTGTTGGAGCCTGGCAGTTTATGCAGACAACAGGGAGTAAATTTGGTCTCGATAAAGATACCTGGACAGATGACCGTCTTGACATCTATGAAGCCACTGAGGCCGCGGCTTCGTATCTGGGCAAACTGTACCAGAAGTTCCATGACTGGCCCACGGCCATTGCCGCCTATAACGCCGGTGAAGGCAAAATGAGTCGGGCTATGCAGGAGTCAGGTGGACACAATTTTTTTGAAGTGCGCGAGCGCAATGAAATCATCTCGGAAAAAAACCGTCTGAGAGAGGAAACCAAGCAGTATGTGCCTCGTTTTTTGGCTGTGGTGAAGATTATGCGCAATCTCAAGAGTCTCAATTTTACAGAGCTGGCTGAGGCTGAGGCTGGGGGAGTCACCCGCGTGGTGGCCGAGCCAGGAACGGATCTCAAGTCGTTTTCTCAACAGCTGAACATCAACTGGGGCGATTTCTGCCTCTTGAACCGACATCATCAGGGTGCCGTGAGTTCAGCCACCCGTCAGACCTATCTCTATGTGCCTGAAGAGAAAGCGGAAATGGCGCGCAATCTTCTGTCAACAGGCCATCAGGGCGCATATACGGGCTGGCAGGCCTGCAGGCTGGACGCTGATTGTGCTTCGTGGAAGAGCCTTGAAAAACGCTATCATGTCTCTTCAGAGAAGCTGCGCGCTGTAAATCCCGGCTGTACGCTGAAAAGTGGTGAACTGATCTATTTGCCAGCTCATGCCGCCCGGGCGCAGGCGAAGGCTGTGCCGCAAAGACCGCAGGCCAGAGCTGATCAGTCTTTCGCTCAGGCCAAAGTCAAGTGTCTGCATAGACTGGCTGCCCATGAAACACTCTATGCCGTGGCTCAACGTTACGCTGTGACTTCCGATCAACTGATGCGTTTCAACGGCATAAGCAATCCCGCAACCTTACCTGTGGGCTATACATTAAAAATTCCGCAAACTGCGCAGCCTGCTCAGAGAGCAACAGCCGGCGCCAACGGCCAGCTGGGCAAAAAACAGGTCTATGTGGTACAAAAAGACGATACCTTCTGGAATATTGCCAAGCGTTTACATGTCTCGGTGGATGATCTGCGTCGCTGGAATGCTTTTGATGCCAATAAACTCAGAGAAGGAACACGTCTGACAGTTTATGCCCAGGCTGATCAGTAAAAACCCGGGCAATGACAACATGGCCTTGGATGATTGTCGTAAGCCGACGAGCTTGGCCGTAAGCTGAAGTACAACGCAAGTCCATGGCAAGGGCCGAAATCCAAGCCAGATCACTTTTCAGAAGCAAAAAAAACTTTTTGCAAAAAAATGCTTGACGTGGCGTTGAAAAAAGAGCAAATTCCCGTCTCGCGCCAAGTGCAAGCGTGACTGTCCGAACGATCTGATTTTCCTGAAGAAATTTTCTGACGAAAAAAACTTTTGGGAAATGAAAAAAAGTTCTTGACAGTGAGAGCGAAAAGATGCATAAACGCTTTTCGCGCCGCTTGAAAATGCGGTTGGGGGCAAAGCCCCGGTTTGTTCATTGACAAGTAAATAGCGAGTGGTTTGAAAGAACTTTGAGATTCTGATTTCTGCGTAAGCAGAGATCTAGCTAAGATTTAAACTGGAGAGTTTGATTCTGGCTCAGATTGAACGCTGGCGGCGTGCTTAACACATGCAAGTCGAACGCGAAAATGACTTCGGTCATGAGTAGAGTGGCGCACGGGTGAGTAACGCGT
>JAILPJ010000111.1 GCA_024699605.1 Desulfovibrio sp.
GAAAAGCAATCCTGTGCTGTTTTCCAGCCGAGGACCTTCCTCGGTCGATTGTTTATACGAAAGACCGCAGTCCAGTACAAGTCTCGCTGCGTTACTTTCGAGAAATCCGTCTTCTTCGGGTAATATTCCCGCAGTAGGCCGTTTGTGTTCTCGTTGCTCCCTTTCTGCCAGGGACTGTGGGGATCAGCGAAATAAAACGGCACATTGAGGCTTTGTTCGATTTCGGCATACCTCGCAAATTCTTTGCCCCGGTCTCCTGTCAACGACTTTATCGCTCCTACAGGAAGATGATGCGCAAAGGAAAGAATCACCTTCATAAAATTTTCGGCATTACAGGCAGTTGCCGCATAGGCATACAAGCGGCGGGTCTTACGCTCCACAATGGTGAAAACGCAGCCGTTCCCGTTGCGGCCAGACTCCACGGTGTCTACCTCAAAGTGACCAAACTCCTCCCGCGTGGTGACACTATCCGGGCGGGTATGGATTGATGGGATATCCCGCCCCTCCCAAACAGCGCTTTGCGCCAACGGCATCTCTGTGCCACATTGAGGAAAACGATAAACCCTCAAAAGCAGAGAGGAGCGGGATATGCGAGAAGTATGCAGCATCGGACTGGACATTGCCAAGAACAAATTTCAGGTCCATGGCGAGGACAAGCTGGGTAAAAAAGTCTTCAACAAGCAGCTCAGCCGGAGCGGTTTGTTACCCTTCTTTGCTAATCTTCCGGTCTGTCTTGTCGGAATTGAAGCTTGTGGTGGTGCGCACTATTGGGCGAGGGAAATCAGAAAGCTTGGACATGACGTAAGGCTCATACCTCCACGCCAAGTGAAGCCGTTTGTCCTCAACAATAAGACTGATGCTGTCGATGCCCAAGCAATATGCGAAGTTGTTCGACGTCCTACGACCAGATTCGTACAGATAAAGACTGTTGAGCAGCAGCACCTGGCAGCCTTGCACCGTGTGAGGGAGCGCTATGTTGGCAACAGGACAGCTTTTGTTAACCAACTACGTGGCTTACTTCAAGAAGAAGGAGTGATTCTTCCTCAGGGAATCAAACATATTCGTAAGGAACTACCGACAATACTTGAAGACGAAAAGACAAGGCTCATCGAGGCCTCAAGGAATCTCTTCAAGAACCTTTTGACTGAACTGCGGATGTGGGATGAAAAAATTGAGGAGATCGAGGGACGGCTAAAGCAGATGGCAAAGGCAGACGCTAACTGTACACGGCTGTTGAAAATTCCAGGGGTGGGATTACTAACGGCCACAGCCATTGTTGCTCATTTTGGCGATGCGAAACAATTCAAAAATGGCCGGCAGTTTGCCGCATGTCTCGGATTGACTCCGCGAGAACATTCTTCCGGTGGCAAACAAAAGTTGCTTGGTATCAGCAAGCGGGGAAATACATATCTCCGTAAACTCCTTATCCAAGGAGCTCGAATAGTATGCACATTGTGGGGACGAACGATTGCAACCCCAGATCAATGGCGAAAGATCTGGCTACAACAGGTCATTCACCGACGGGGGAAATTTGTTGCGGCAGTAGGGCAAGCCAATAAAACCGCCAGAATAATCTGGAATGTTTTGGCAAAAGGGGTGGAGTACTCAATGGCCCTGCCTCAGCAAAATAGGGATTAGCGGCTGTCACTCCGCTTGCAATCCGACATTTTTTGACGGCTGTCAGCGCAAGCGAAGCGCCAGCCGCTAATCTAACCCAAGAGGATGCCCAAGGAAAAGATGAAAAAAAACGGTTGAACCTGCTTTAGGGAACTCCGGAAAACTCAAAGGCGTTAAAAACGCCGTTGGATTGATAGGAACCTAAAGCGCGGATTTCATCTTGGCCGAAGCATGGCCTTCAGGCCGAATACATGACAGCACTCTTCCCGTTTTGATCAAACTTTTCCTTGACACCGAGGGGCGGGATATACATGATTTTCCTGCGACGTACTTCTTGGCCTTCTGGTTTTTCCGTTGTGTCCTTTTCTTCCCTTTATGGCGTAGAACAGTTCTGTCACCAAAAAGGATCAGGCCTGTGTACAGCCAGCGGTACACTGTATTGAAACTGATCTTTCGGTCGAGCACCGTGTTCACAATCTGTTCCGGTGACCATCCTCTGTTCAGGTAGACGCCTACCTTTCTTGCCATATCAAAATCAAATTTTCCTACGGGGTTGCAGCGCCTTCTATTCTCAAGGTACTTCGCCTGGGCTTCCTTTGCGCTATATTGCCGGCGACGTTCCTTGAGAGATGATGCTTTGGAAGCGTGCCGCGACAGTTCCCTGGATATCGTCGATTCTGAAACCCCGCAGCGTCTGGCTATACGAGCATTGGGAAAGTCCTCTTTCGCCAGAGCCATGATCATGGCCCTTTTCTCCGCTGACAGATGGGTGTATCGTCTTTTCAAGCCCATGTCGCCTCCTGTGAACCGTTGTGGTTTCGTCTAACACAGGATTACTTCATGGGCTTTTCTATTTCCAGCCCTAGAGCTCCATCCGCCTTTCTCGATTTGGCAAACGAATCTAAGCTGTTAGCTTATGGCCTTGCACTTGGAATGTGAATTCGCCCGTGAACCTTTTTTTTGTCAAAATCCATGCATCCCATTCAAATTACACAGTTCACATGGCCTCGGCCTTTCACGCAGGCTGAAGGCCACTTCCATTGTCCAGCGAGCGTGTGGGCAGCTTCCTCCATGATGTGCTTCGTATCCTCAAGAGTCAGCTCCACGTCACGCGAACTTCGCGCATTGGCTTCCATAAACGCCTTGGCGATATTGCCTGATAACCACGAAGCACTGCGAAATTGAACCGTGCCACCAGAGAGTGTCCGTACTGTGTGCCAGCGTATTTCAGCCGCAGTGAAAAGCGGGCCAGCTTGGTATATGCGCATATGGCCTCCCCCATGGAATTGTGAATGGAGATGCCCCTATGTGCAAGCCGAGGCGATTCCCCGGGTGCGGTATGATTTTTGCTTTTCTGTCAGCAGATTCGGCCCAATCGCAATCACTGTCAAGAGTAGGACATGTCCCTTTTTGTCAACCATAACATGATGGCTACGAATGTAGCCAACAACCTGAACGCCCACTATGGCAAGCTGGCGACCTCAACCCAGCGGCTTGGTTCGGGCCTTCGGATCAATTCGGCTGCCGATGACGCGGCTGGACTTGCCATTCGTGAGCTTATGCGGGCTGACATTTCCGCACTCCATCAAGGGGCCAGAAATGCAAACGATGCCATCTCGATGATTCAAACTGCTGACGGAGCGCTTGCCGTTATCGACGAAAAGTTGATACGTATGAAGGAGCTGGCAGAACAAGCTGCTACCGGTACGTATGATTCCGCGCAACGGCTGATGATTGAATCAGAATACCAGCAGATGGCCTCTGAAATCACCCGTATCGCAAATGCAACTGATTTTAACGGCATTCACATTTTGGACGGAACACTTCAATCTGATTACCATGATGGCAGCGGGGTAGACTCTGCTGGAAAGATGAAGATTCATTTCGGAAGTGGAAACGATTCAGCAGAAGACTACTATTATATTCAAATTCATGGCGTACAAGCCTGGAATTTAGGGCCTGGGTTGGGTTCCGGTTCAACGGCAATGCAACAAGCGCAGCGTGCCGCAAAGGCCGCATATGATATGAGTATGTCAATTTATAATGGTGATACATCAATAGCAGAAAGCGATGCCAATGCTATAATTGCTGCTGTTAATGGACATTTAAACTGGGAAAAAAATAAGTATATACAAGATAATCCAGGCGTGTGGGAGTCACTTCCGTGGTATGAAAAACAAAAAAAAGAGTTTACATGGGCACAAAATGGTATTAATCATATTAAGGATGGGAGCTGTGCATATGGTACATTAAATAATGACCCAGATGGGTCGAATAAAATTGTTGGAAATGCAGCTTGGGAAGCGTATGGCAATTTCTCAGGAAATACTATTGCCACTCAGCAGTATGCGCAAGAGGCTCTCAATGCAATTAATGAAGCTATTGTAGATAAGGACAACATTCGTGCTCATCTAGGTGCTCTTCAAAATCGTCT
>JAILPJ010000071.1 GCA_024699605.1 Desulfovibrio sp.
AGTGCTTTTGAGCGCCATAGCAGTGTTCCAGTTCTTCCTTGGACTCGCATTGATCGCTAACACTTTTTTCATTTTTTTTCTCCTTCATAAATCCCGATTTGCCTGCCAGCAGCATTGGTGACGCGTCAGCCGTTCTGTTTCTCCTGCTACAAGAATCCAAAAAACCGTCCAACCGTGTTGGATTCGGCATTGGACAATCCAACCTGCACTGATTTTGCCGGTCTTGTATTGGATTTCTGGGATGCTCATCCAACAAACCGGCCTATCACTACAAGGGCTATAGGTTGCCCCTCTCTCTATCCCCCAGACTTCGCCACCTTTTCAATCCAATATCAATGCCGTTTGTTTTTTTGTCAGTAGAACGGCTTTTGAGTGCTGTCAAAAAAAGTGAGTTATATATGCTGGTTGGATCGCTATCCAACGAATCCAAATTCCGGGCAATTGTCCTTCAGGGAACAGGCCGACGTGGATTCAGTTTGGATCAGTAAATACTGATATTTCAACAGGTTACAGAAATTTTTCTTCAATAATCCAACAAATCCAACACCAGGCCGTTTTTCAAAAAACAAAAGGGGCAGCTAGATACTACATCTAACCGCCCAATTTTATTGAACTTTCTGGTGCGCCCGGCGAGATTCGAACTCACGGCCTTTGGCTCCGGAGGCCAACGCTCTATCCAACTGAGCTACGAACGCAAAAGACAAAAACAACAAGATAGTGGATTAATAGACAACACTATAAGACATGACTTCAGGACGATGAAAGAAAAATTCCACCCGCCGATTAGCAGCTTTGCTGGCTTCATCAAAACCTGGCTTCAAAGGCCTTGTATCTCCGTATGCCACACCACGTAAACGACTCGGCTTAATCCGGTGATCAGCTAAATAATGAAGTACTGTAGCCGCTCTGGCTCCTGAAAGCTCCCAAGCAGATGGATACGGTGGGGCCGCTTCATCACTATCCGCATGCCCTCGGACAACCAGGTAGAGGTTGTATTCGTTCAAAATGCCCAAAACGCCTTTGAAGACTTTTTCCGCTTCAGGCATGATTTTTATGGACCCTTTTTGAAAAAGGGCGTCCGAATTCACTCGCAACTGCACGCCAAGATCGTCTGCGCTAATACCTGAGGAATTCTGTGGGATGGCATCAGCCATGATCATTTTCAGTTTCTGCGCAATAGCGTAATGCGAACGCTCTGTTTCATTGATCTTAATATCACGACTATCAATTTTATCGGTATTTTGAATAAAGGGATTATTAGAAATAGGAGATGTGGAACTTGAATCAAAATTACGCTCACCACTGAAATAAGCCGCAAGACCGGCTTTAGTTTCCGGTGGTACCATATTCAAGATCCACATCAAAAGAAAAAACGCCATCATGGCCGTCACGAAGTCAGCATACGCTACTTTCCATGCACCTCCCATCATGGCCTCCTAACTGTCAAACTTAGAAAAATTAACCGCTCTTCAACTTTTCTTCCATTTCCGAGAAAAGCGGGCGAAAAGGATAGGGGATGGCTCTGCGCCCGTATTCCACGGCAATCAACGGTGTTGCTCCGCGAATCGCGGCCGCAACAGCTTCCTTGATGGAATTGAGATAAAAATGTTCTTCATTGACATAGTTCTCAAGCTTGGAACCCATGGGACCAAACAAACCGTAGCAGCAAAGAATGCCCAAAAAAGTTCCAACCATAGCAGCCGCGATGTGGTGACCAAGCACCTCAGGCGGCTCATTGATCTTGCCCATGGTGATAACAACGCCAATAACGCAGGCCACGATACCCATACCAGGCAGAGATTCAGCCATATGCGAAATACCATGAGCAGGCAGCATTCCCTCCTCATCGATGGTATGCATATCAACCTTCATCAGGCTATCAATATCGGCAGGATCACCAGTGGTCAGATAGACGCGCAAGGTGTCACTGATAAAGTTAATCACGACTCCATTTTTGGCAATATTGGGGTATTTAGTAAAAATTGGGCTGGAATCGGGCTTTTCAACGTCACTTTCAATAGAAATCACGCCGTCACGATGCATTTTGCTGAAAAGAGCATAAAGCAGAGCTAGCGTGTCAAGATATTTCGATTTACTGGAACCGGGATCAGCAAAAAGATGTTTGAGACTCTTTACGATGAGACCAAACGTGTATTTGGTCTGGCCAGCAAAAAAAGCCCCCATGCCACTACCCAGGATAATAATCACTTCTGCGGGCTGCAGCAGAACTCCCCAGTCACCGTGCGACATGGTGTAGCCACCGGCGACAGAAGCGATTACTATGATAAGTCCGATAAGTAAGTACATTAGGGCTTCCGCAGTTTTCGGGATACGAGGCCACAAAAACGTTGCGCTGAGTTACGCAAAAAAAATAGCACCATGGCCTTTGCAAAAAAAACGCGTCGTCAAAAGCCATGAATGTTCTTGTATTGCACTCAACGACAGAAAAAAGGAATTCTTTAGGGCTGGTCAGAGCAGAGAAATTCTTTAGTTTTATGATACATATTTTCTTCGGGCTTGACAACTGTCGCAAAGAAAATAATAGCTAAGGCAATTCCCGCGCGGCTAGAGTGCGAAAGCCAATAACCGTTTGCCTCACTCCTCGGCTTTTGCCATACGTCCTTTTTTGCCATGCACAAAGCCACAGCACGCAAACCTCAAGCCCTGATGGTTCAGGGGACCTGTTCCAACGCCGGCAAAAGCCTACTTGTTGCGGCCTTTTGCCGCATGCTGAGACGTGCCGGGCTGCGTACTGTTCCCTTTAAAGCGCAGAATATGTCGCTTAATTCCTTTGTGACGCATCAGGGCGAGGAAATGGGGCGGGCTCAAGCCCTGCAGGCAGAAGCGTGCTGGCTAGAACCCGATGTGCGCATGAACCCAGTGCTACTCAAGCCCATAGCCTCCAAGGGATCGCAGATTTTGCTCCTAGGCCGCCCCTACGGCATTCTTACGGCTAAGGACTTCCAACATTTTCAGAAAGATCTCTGGCTTACCGTAAAGAAAGCCTATCGGGAACTTACTGCTGATTATGACGTCGTAGTGCTTGAAGGGGCTGGCAGCCCAGCAGAAATCAATCTGCGCCAACATGATATTGTCAATATGCGCATGGCCCGCCATGCCAAGGCGCAAGTTCTGCTCGCAGCCGATATTGATCGTGGCGGGGCTTTTGCCGCGCTTCTGGGCACAATGCATCTCCTCACCCCTGGCGAGAGAGCTCTCGTTCAGGGCTTTATTCTCAATAAGTTTCGTGGCGATCCAACGCTGCTCGAACCAGCTCTCAAACGCCTTAGCCGACTCACCAAGCGTCCCTTTTTAGGAGTAGTGCCCTGGATTTCAGACCTCTATCTGCCTGACGAGGACTCCGTAAGCCTCAAGCAAGGAGAACGTTTCCCCAGTTCCGCGCCAGCTCAAGACTCAAAGCAGCTCGATCTTGCCGTCATTGATCTCCCCCATTTGAGCAATGCCACAGATTTTGATCCTCTGGCCGCTGAAAAAAACGTACGTCTCAGACTTGTCCGTTCGCTCAACGATTTTGGTCAGCCAGATTGTCTTGTTTTGCCTGGCACGCGTAATACAGCAAAAGATCTGACGTTCCTTGTCCAAACGGGTCTTGCACAGAGCATCGTCAACTACGCCAGACAGGCACTGAAACATGGCAAGGGGATGCTTATCGGTATCTGTGGAGGACTGCAGATGCTGGGAACAGAGATTGAAGATCCCCTAGGACTTGAAGGCCAAAAGCATTGTGCCGGCTTGGGTCTTTTTCCCATGGAAACCCGTCTTTCGGATAGAAAAATTCTGCGCAGAAGCCAGGGAATGACTTGCGGTTTTTTAGGCAGTGCGGAACTTCCGGTCTTCGGCTATGAAATCCATCATGGCCAAAGCACGGTACTCAATGCAACGTTAGAAGCTATTTTTCATGACGCTGAAGGCCTGCCTCTTGGCTATGGCCTGCGGGACCGACAGGGACAAATACGGCTTTGGGGAAGCTATCTGCACGGCATCTTTGACAGCGACCACTTTCGTCTCGCTCTCTGCAATAGCTTGCGCCGCGAGAAGGGTCTGCCCGAAGAAACGCTTTGCCCCTATGAACGACAGACAGGCCTTGAATACCTCGCCGATTGCGTAGAAAAGGCCATTCCGCTGAACAAAATTCTTAGCTTGCTCAAACTTGGCTAATAATCCAAGAGCTGAGCTGCGGTTTATCTATAAGAAAACCAAGCAAAGCAGCCCCAGTCCAAGAGTCAGGGGAAAAATGCACCCATTGACTCGGCACCCCTGCTTCGCTCTCAACTATTTTTTCAAACTGCCGATAGAGGGATTGTTGCAGACAGCAGATCTGTCTGTGTGGGAGGTTCTCATGAGCGACTACGACGAAGCACTCCATGCTTCGAAGCACGACGACGAAATTCAGCTTGTTACGTTCCGTATCGGCGACGAAGAGTTTGGCGTTGACATCCTGTCTGTGCAGGAAATCAATCGTATGCTGCAGATTACCATGGTACCGCGAGCACCTTTTTTTATCGAAGGCGTCATCAATCTGCGCGGCAAGGTCATTCCTGTGGTCAATATGCGCACGCGTTTCAATAAGCCACAGGTTGAGCCCAATGCTGACACGCGTATTGTTGTCGTGGATTTGGGACAAAAAGTCATCGGCATCCTCGTGGACGCCGTAAGCGAAGTGCTGCGACTACCTTCAAGCACTATTGAAGCCGCGCCGCCTGTTGTGGCCGGCATAGGCTCGGAGTACATCAAGGGCGTCGGCAAGCTCAATGATCGGCTGCTCATTCTGCTTGATCTGGCCAATCTATTGCGTGAAGAGAACCCCCTGGACAATTAAGATCATCGCCATAGAAAGAGGAAAACGCCTTCTTGCCCGTCAAAGCAAGAAGGCGTATTTTATTTTGTTGGCGTTATCCCGTTCCTTCAATGACAAGGGACAAGGTGTGCCGCGCCCGCATTCTTGGCCTCAAGCCATTTTTGGGATGCCTCAAACACTAATCCGTGATGAGATACTCTTCACAGATTCAGATCGTAAAAACGCTCTAGCGTTGCGTAGGAAAAACAACGGAGGCAGCGTTTCCGCCTCGGCCTGGCGCCCGAGGTTTTCGCGCTGAAAGAATTGATGACAATGCGTCTTTCCCGTTCCATAGTCGGTCAAGAGGAAGCCAAAGCCGTCAGTCGTGTCTTGCTGGAGGATGGCTACCTCGGTATGGGCACAGAAACCAGACTTTTCGAGGAAGATCTCGCAAACTTTCTGGAAGTCGACAAAGAGCAGGTGATCACCACCAATTCCGGCACAGCGGCTCTGCATCTGGCTTGCGACGCTGTACGCGCAACCTCGCGCCAGACACCCGGCACACCAGAAATTCTTGTGCCATCCCTTACCTTTGTGGCGTCGTTTCAGGCAATCACAGCCGCCGGTTGCAAACCCGTAGCCTGTGATGTGCTTTTGAACACCGGAACCCTTGATTTAGACGACGCCAAGTCGCGCATCACAGAAAACACCATCGCCGTGATGTTTGTTGATTATGCCAGTAATCCTTGGCACTTGGATGACGTCTATCGCTTTGCCAAGGACGCTGGACTGCGTGTCGTAGAAGATGCTGCTCACGCTTTTGGTTGCCGTCACCACGGCAAACGCATTGGCAGCTTTGGCGATATCGTCTGTTTCAGCTTCGACGGCATCAAGAATATCACCTGCGGTGAGGGTGGCTGCCTTGTCTGCTTTGACGAGGAATGCGCCAGACTGGCTGCAGATGCCCGGCTGCTCTCAGTGGAAGGCGATACAGCCAAACGCTTTTCTGGTGGTCGCTCCTGGGACGCTGATATCAAGCGTCAAGGCTGGCGTTACCATATGAGCAATATCATGGCGGCCATTGGACGTACTCAGCTTAAGCGCTTTCCTAAAGAATTTCTGCCCAAAAGGACTCTCAGAGCCTCAGTCTATGCGCAACGGCTTGTCAAACAAGAGGGCGTTGCCCTCCTGGAGACCGATCCCAAGGATTTTATTGTTCCTCACATTCAGGTTGTCCGCATCTTGGACGGCAAAAAGGATCGTGTGCGCCAAGCTCTTGAAGCTCAGGGGATAGCCACTGGTCTGCATTATAAACCCAATCACTTACACAGCTTTTTCGGTCATGGGAGTCCGTCGCTTCCGGCCACAGAACAACTTTTTTCGGAGATTTTGACGTTGCCCCTGCATCCGGCCCTGAGCTGCCAGGACGTGGAAGAAGTCTGCGCTGTCATCAAAAAAGCGCTTGAAGCCTAGCTTCGCAAGGAAAAGTCAAGATGTCCGCATACACAAGCCATGTTCCCTGCGTTTCCGTGATCATGAACTGCCGCAATAGCAGCAAAGATCTTGCGCAAGCCCTCGACAGTCTCATGGCTCAGACCTTCACGGATTTTGAAGTCGTTTTTTATGACAATGCCTCAACTGACGAAAGCCCAACCATTGCCAAAAGCTATGGCGAAAAAATTCACTATGTACGCGGACAAGACCCCGTGCCTCTGGGGGCGGCCCGGAATCTGGCCATCAGAGAAGTAAGGGGAGAATTCATCGCTTTTTTGGACTGCGATGATCTCTGGCGTCCGGAAAAGCTTGAAAGGCAGGTGGCCTGTTTCAGACAAGATAATCAGATTGGTCTCGTCTGTACGGACACCGTGCTCTTTGACGGAAAAAGGGAACTTGGGCGGGTTTTTGCGGGCAGTCAGCCTGCCCGAGGCATGGTCTTTGCCGAGCTGATGCAGCGACAGTGGATTTCCATGTCCTCGGCCATGATCCGACGTGAAGCCCTCAAATCGCTAGGAGAGGAAGCCCGTGCATGGACGGGGGGATGGTTTGATGAGACTCTCAATGTCTGCGAAGAAGCGGATGTCTTTTATCGCATCGCGCATGACTGGAAACTCGATTACGTGGATGAAGCCCTGACGCTCTGGCGCATTCATGGTGGCAACACCACGTTTAAACATTTTGGGCAATTTGCCGACGAAACGCTTTATATCCTGCAAAAGCAACGCGCGCTCTATCCAAACTACGATCACGACTACGCAGATCTCGTCCGGCTGCTCACCCGACGCGCCAATTTTCAGAAAGCCATCGACCTCTGGCACCACAACCACGCCGCTCAGGCCAGAGAACTGTTGCGGGCCATCAAAGAACCGAGCCTCAAACATCGGCTCTTTTTCTTCGTGAGCTTTTTACCAGGTTCTTGCTTTGACCTTCTTGCCAGAATCTATTTTTCTCTACCAGCCTCTCTACGCCGCTAAAGCAGTGCAGCGCCTACAACGCGGACTTCAGGGAGTGTACCATTAAGTACAGAAAGATACGATGTCCAGCGTTCTCCCTCCTGCAGAGCCTCCCACGCCAAATCGCGCAGTGCCACATAACAGTCTGAGAGATCCTGCTGATCGGTATTGATGATCAGATCGGCTTCTTGGGGTTCATCAAAGGCATCGGAAACACCCGTAAAATTGGCCATTTTGCCCTGTGCGGCACGGGCATAAAACCCCTTGGTATCTCTTTTGACCAAGGTCTCTAGTCCGCAGCGAACCCAAACTTCCTTATAAAGAGGAATGCATTCGCGATTGAGTTGTCGCATGCAGGCATAGGGGGTGATGGCTGAAACCACACAGACTTTACCCTGATCGTGCAGTTCGAGCACGTATTCGCGCATCGCATCAATATTCTGGATACGATCTTCGCGACTAAAACCGTGGAAACCGTGCTGAATACGAAAGCGATCAGCATCCACAAATTCAGCGTCATAATCCTGCGATTGTAAATAAAGACGCAATAACGATCCTAACGTTGTCTTGCCACTGCCTGATAAGCCGAGTAACCAAATAACAGGTGTCATGCTATCCTCGCTTTGCTTTGCTGTAACGCCACATTGACGTTACAAGCCAAGTAAGCAAATTCTGTTCCAAAAGCCTGGGAAGCCTGCGCGGGCAAGGGATGCTCCCCATCCGTCAAAATGCTGACTAAGATTTGGACTGAACACGAGCATAGCCGGACATGATGTCACGTTCTCAGCACGGGCGGCTTTCTTCTGAATTTTTCAGCACATCTTCAAGGGTAATGGAATCAAGCGTTTTGTTCAAAGAGGCCTGAAGATTGCCCCAGACACCGTGCATGGCACAGTCTGAATAGCGCTCGCAGGAGTCAGGGCAACTCAAACACGAGCTCAATTCCATCCCCCCCTCCATGATCGTAAGAATCGTACCGATGGAGACCTCCTTCGGCGTACGCAAAAGCACATGTCCGCCCTTGGCCCCGCGTACACTATCGGTGATGCCTGCAAGGCGGAGCTGACGTAAAATTTGTTCAATAAATTGGGCGCTGATACCTGTTTTGGCCGAAAGAAAACTTGAAGAAACGGGATTGCTATCATGCTGCGCCATACAGAACAGGATGCGAGCAGCGTATCGTGTCTTGGCAGAAAGCTTCATTATACCTTTTTCAGCGTGGAAACCCCGGACTATGCGGGGAGGATACGCTGCCTCCAAATATCACCTTAATTCTTATCGCTCAGAGAAACAAATGTGCGCTGTGATCCTCAACGGATGACAAAAACGATTCTTTTCTGACTAACGACTGCACACAAGCATAGAGCTTTTCTCTAACCGCTCAAGGTGTACCATGGAGAGCGTATTTGATCTAGATCTTTTGTTTTTTGGCAAATGCGCTTGTGCAAAAAAAACTGAAATATCAGTACGTTGGCGGCACAAAAAAACTTTGTTCAGGGACCTGGCCGAACCTTTTCCACAAGACTTGGACAAAGACGCCCTTGTGCCCACCGTGATGCAAGGAAGATGACAAAGGCCGTGTCGAAATACGACACGGCCTTTGTTTATGGTAGGCGATTAGCGCAAAACTTGGCTTTTGCCAAAGTGAGCACTAAAGCTTAGGACTCAACATGTTCAATATTCGGAGGAATTTCCATCATATTAATGAGCAGCGGCTTGAGGAAGCTCCACTTGATATTGTGCTCTTCATAGACTTCCATCATATCACGAATAGCATCCCAGCAGTTATGGCAGGGAGTAACAACCATTTCAGCGCCTGTGGCACGGATTTGATCGAGCTTATTCTTCAGCCCAATATTGCGCTCCTTGCGATAACGGCCAATGCCGTTCATACCGCCACCGCCACCGCAGCAGAAATTATGCTCATTGTTCGGATCCATTTCACGGAAGTCCTCGGCAATATACGACATAATTTCGCGCGTATAGCGGCCCAGCCCATCATTACGAACATAGTTACAAGCGTCCTGCAATGTGCAGGGCATCTTAAGCTTTTTCTCGGGATTGATCTTCAGCTTACCCGTACGCAAAACATGGGCGACCCATTCCACATAGTGCATAAAGGGCACCGGCGGATCTCCGCTTTCACGTCCTGCCCAGTACGGACCTTCAACAACTGTGGCTCTGTGAGCATGACCACATTCCGTACCTACGACAACTTTTGGCTTCAGACGTTCCACGGCTTCGTAGATACGCTTGATATTCATGGCACAGCCTTCAAAGTCGCCAGCGAACATGGTTAAGGACGTATTCTCCCAGCCCACACGGGGAACCGTCCAGTTGGTGCCGGTAACATGGAAGAGAATGGCTGCCTGAGCCAGATCTTCAGGATAGTGCTTGGGCTCACGAGCATTACAGATGTACATGACATCGGCGCCGACCTTTTCCACGGGAATCTCAAGGCCAGGCCATTCATCGGAATTCTCGTCTGCCATCCATTCACAGGTATCGACCCAGTCTTCCTCTGTGACATCCATCTGGGCTCCGTAAACACGGTGCATGCCAGAGCCGATCTTCATCTCCCAAGGAGTGAAGCCCTGCTTGAAGAGGACGCCACGCAAATAGCTGAACATGACACCGGTATCAATGCCGTGCGGACAGTACATGCCACAGCGATTACAGCAGGTACACTGACCCCAAGCGACATCCATGCAGTGCATCATAAATTCAGCATCCACTCGACCGTTGCGCTTCAGCAGCTCACCCAGAGTCGACTGAATCTTGTAGGAGGGAATCTGTTTGGGATCGTTATTATTGGTCTTGTAGAAAAAGCAGCTGTCAGCACACATGCCACAATGCGCACAAATATTTAACCATGTGCGCGTACGGGATTTACAGGTCGATTGTAAATCATAAGCCAAGGCATCTTGATTGACCTTGAGCTGACGCATTTGCTTATAGTATTCGGCACCGCCTTTATCGGCCAAAAGCTCGTGAATCGCTTCCTTGGTGGTCAAGGGTGCCGGAGAGCACAAAATCTGAGACATGATGAACTCCTTGCAAGAAGCCAAAAAGACCGTTTGACCTTACCAGGGGAAGACACCACCGCGGGCGCGACCGCCACGCTTAATGGCATAATCCATACCCAGCTGAGCCCGGGACATGAAGAAAAGGACAATGTGAGCGAGCTTGGTGAAGGGGGCGAGGACCAAAAAGAGTTCGCCTGTGATCACATGTAAAAGCAGCCAGGTATCGTAGGCATTCGCATCAAACTTGCACATCAGACCTGTGAAAAAGGGCATGAAGGTCAAAAGCAGGACCAACCAGTCCTTCCAGGTATTCAACTGACGCAAGACAGGAGAAAAAAGACGGCGCAGCACCAGAAGACCTAAACCGGCCAGACTGGCAATGCAAAGGATATCAGCCACGTTGGGCGGCAGAGAAGGCAAGGAGATCCCTGTGGTCTCTTCAAGAAGCACCGTGTGCCCGAGCAGGAAAAGAGGAATCAAGACGGCACCGAAGTGCAGCAGGAAAAAAGCCAGCATAGCCACAGGCTGAGCACGCCAGCCAGCGGTTCCACCGGGCAGAAGCCATTTACCAATGGAAGCCAAGGCTCCCGATACAGAACGATCCCTGTGGTAGGCGTAGGCGACCCGTTCAAGCCGCCAGTCGAGACCACGCACATACCAGACCGCACGCGCCAGGAGACCAACAACAAAAATAAGCAATGAAGCCACAAAACATGGGCCTGAAAGTGTTTGCAACATGAGCATTCATCTCCTCAAGGCAGAGTTACTTGTTGTTCGCTCCAAGCGAGGCGGCCTCGACATGACAAGCACGACACTGCACCAAAGCCGGCCCTTGACCGCTCTTGCTGTGACAGCCGGTACAGGACTGGTGCAAATACGAAACCTGATTTCCCGCCTTCTGCAGACGGGCATCAGAAAACGCCGTAGACAAACCTTGCTTGGTCACTCTGTGGCAACGTGAGCAGTCACTGCCATGTTCATCCACATAGTTGACATGTTTTGTGTGATTAAAAATGACCTTGGGCAGAGAGGGATTGGCGATAGCTGGAAAAGAAACCGTCAATATTTCGTCACTCTCAGCACTCTGGGAAGAAGTGGCAACCAATACCAATAGGAGGAGACTACAGCAGAAGGCGCATGCGCTCCTCAGCGTGATGATGGGCATAAAGTATCCTCGGAACGGGCGCAGACCCGTCAGCATGTCAGAAAAGGTCTGAAAGAACACCGAGCAAGATCGCACGTTGCAGCGACTCTCGATCCGTACAACGTGTAGGCAAAGCCCCCGACATTACGAAAAATCGTACACAAGAAGAGACGTGATCTTACGCGCGCCAAACAAACCATCTGGTTTCGCCGTCTGCTACGGCTTCTGCGAGGCGCAGAACACGAATGTCACTTACCGCGGATAGCAAAACCCACGGCAGTACATGGGTACTCTTGGGCCGATATCTAGTCTACTCACTTTTGAGTCGGTACACCTCCTGCGGTTTGGCTGACTAGGAGTAAAGCCGGCAACAACT
This sequence comes from Desulfovibrio sp., assembly GCA_024699605.1. Taxonomy (GTDB): domain Bacteria; phylum Desulfobacterota; class Desulfovibrionia; order Desulfovibrionales; family Desulfovibrionaceae; genus Desulfovibrio. The sequence goes on from JAILPJ010000071.1 coordinate 11,795, forward strand.
CCACATATCTAAAAAACATTGAGAGCAGACTACTGAGTACGAAAAAAGTCCCATATAATGATGCTTGTGTCAATCACATTTTCAAAATTTGTCGTAAACTCTTTGCTCTGGACCAGAGTTTATGCCTTCCCAGCGTAAAAAATTGTCTGTGCAAGGACGAACTTAGGGCGCTGACCAAGCGCATTGAGCCACAAAGGACACGGGCGCTGTAGCCAACGGCGTCTTGGACTCAATCTGCCCTTATGCTAAAAAGAACTGTTGCTTGTGTACGTCACAGAAAACCTTCCAAGGCAAGGACAGTTATGCTGCAAGAACACTTCACCCAACAGGGACAGGTAGTACTCATCGCCGGCGGCGGACGCATCTATACCGATATTGCAGCCCGCTTTGTGGCCAGCGAACGTTCTCTTGAAGATATTGTCGCTTCACCCTATTCCAAAAAAATCGTGCAAAACATTTTAAACAGCGGGCACCGCGCAGCACTTGAATTTGACTATTTTCTTTTTGGTGTGGCCGGCTATTCTCGCGTTACAGAAACACAACTGGTACGGAAACGCTTGGCCTCCTACCTGATCAAATCAGGACGAGCTGAACTTGGCGGCAAAAGACAATTCTCCGTGGTTTATCCCAAAAGCATTGCCGAATTCTCCGCTGAGGTGACCTTGCCCGACGGTCACAAAGCCACGCTTTCAGGTCGAGATCTCGCTGAACTGACAAGTCAGTGGTATGACGCAGGTCTTGCCCAGGGACTGCCTGAAGAGGATCTCCGTTACCTCAAGCCTCAAGCCACTGAATTCAAGGCGATTATCGGCATGAATGCCCATGCCCTGCTCGACTGGTTTTCCATCCGCTGCTGCCGCAATGCCCAGCATGAAATTCGCGACTTGGCCTGGAAAATGCTCCGCCTCTGCAAAAAGGCCGCACCTGACCTGTTTGAGGGAGCCGGCCCCAACTGCGTACAACTGGGGTACTGTCCGGAAAACAGCAGACAAAATAAAGCCTGCCAGGGGCATATTCCCACCCGCGAGCAGGCCTTAACCTTGCTTAAGCAACATTGTACGCCTGAGATGCTTGAGAAAAACCGTCAGGGCTTTTGAAAAAACGTCCCAAGACAGAAGAGTACAAACGCAAAGTCCGCAAGCCTTGTCCTGATCAGGCGTTGCGGACTTTTTTGTCTGTTTAGCTCAGCTGCCATTACGCAGGGGATTTGGGAACAGCAGACGTTTTTCGAGAAAAAATTTCACAAATACAGACAAAGAAGACCGGAATAAAGAAAATACCCAAACAGGTGGCCAAAAACGTACCGCCAATAATCCCTGTGCCAATGGCATGCTGACTGTTGGCTCCGGCACCATGACTTAAGGCCAGCGGCATAACTCCAAGTAAAAAAGCCATGGAAGTCATGATAATGGGCCTGAACCGCAAGCGTGCGGCTTCAAGGGCTGCATCGCGAAAGGATCTTCCCTCACGCGCCAGCGAGCGCGCAAATTCCACAATGAGGATGGCATTCTTGGCGGAAAGCCCAATGACGGCAAGCATACCCACCTGAAAATAAATATCATTGTACAGGCCGCGCAGACTGCTCAGAGCCACGGCGCCCAAGACACCAACCGGCACGACAAGAATAACGGCAAAAGGAATGACCCAGCTCTCGTACAGAGCCGCTAGGCAGAGAAAAACCGTGAGAATGGAAAGCGCGTAAAGGAGACCTGAACGGCCACTTGCGGACTTCTCCTGATAGCTCAAGCCCGTCCACTCAAGACCAATGCCATGGGGCAATTCGCCAACCAGACGGACAAGTTCGTCCATGGCTGTGCCAGAACTCACGCCAGCAGCCGGCGACGCTTCAATAATGGTAGACTGAACGCCATTAAAGCGTTCCAGTTGGCGCGGGCCGTATGTCCAGCTGAGCTTCGCAAAGGCGTCAAGCGGCACCATACGCCCCTTACTGTTACGGAAATACCAATGACGCAAATCTTCAATAGTCATGCGATACGGCGCGTCTCCCTGCACATAAACGCGTTTGACACGTCCTCTGTCCACAAAATCATTGACATATTCGCCGCCTAACGCCGCGGTCAGATCTCGGTTCACCTGATCTGAATTGAGACTGAAAACGCCCACTTTGTGGTCATCAATATCAAGGCGCAGCTGGTTGACGTCTTCCAGAGACGATGTTCGCAGATTAAAAAGCAGAGGACTTTGCCGACCACGCCTGAGCAATTCTTCGCGAGCAGCAATCAAGGCATCATAACCAAGGCCACCCTGATCTTCGAGCTGCATGGAAATGCCAGAGGACAAACCAAGACCAGAGACCTGGGGCGGCATAAAAAAGACAATGCGGGCCCCGGCATGATCGAGGAACCGTTCTCTGGCTCTCGCCACAATGGCTCCTGCGCTCTGTTCGTCCAAAGGCCGCTCGTCCCAAAGCTTAAGTTTGACATAGCCTGAAATGACATTTTGTCCCAAACTGCCATAAGGACCGAGTCCTAAGGTGCTGGACACTGAAACAATATTACGACCTTCATCGTTCAGAAAAAAATCTTCCACTTCTTTGACAATGGCCAGAGAAGATTCACGGGTGCCGCCAGGCGGCATAAAAATCGTATAGTGCAGGCGTCCCTGATCCTCAACGGGCAAAAAAGAACTGGGCATACTCCGCAGGGCTACAATGGTCACAACGCAGAGCAAAAGGTAAAGGAGCATGATCCGGCCCTTGTGATTGAGCCAGATCTGCTCAAAATGCAGGAATTTCTTTGAGCAGGCATCAAAGAGGCGATTGAACTGCTGAAAAAAATGCAGTTCTCGCCCATGCCCTTGATGAGCAAGCAAGAGCTTGGAGCAGAGCGGGGGCGTAATGACAATAGCCACAAAGACGGAAAGCAGCATGGAGGCGATGATCGTCAGGGCAAATTCCCGGTAGATGGCACCGGTAATGCCTGAAAAAAAGACCATCGGCAGAAAAACCGCGCTGAGCACCACTGCCACACCGATCAAGGCGCCTGTTATCTGCTGCATGGATTTGATGATGGCGGCATGAGGATCGAGATGTTCGGTGTGAATGATGCGCTCAGTATTCTCGACAACCACAATGGCATCATCCACAAGCAGACCAATAGCCAAAACAAGACCGAACATGCTCAAGGTATTGATCGAGGACCCCATAACCGCCATGACGGCCATGGTGCCAGTGAGCACAATGGGGACAGCAAGGGTCGGGATCAGTGTAGCCCGCCAATTCTGAATAAAAAGCAGCATAACCGCCGCCACAAGAGCAATGGCCTCCAAAAGCGTACACAGCACATTGTGAATCGACTGACGCACAAAGGGCACTGAATCAAAGGAGACCTGGCAGGTCAGTCCAGGCGGGAAAAAATTCTCCATGCGTTCCATAAACGCCTGCACGCGGTCCGCGGTTTCCACGGCATTGGCGCCTTCAGCCAGCTGAATACCCACGGAAACCGCGGGTTTGCCATTAAAGCGGGAGGTCAAAATATAGGTCTGCAGCCCCATTTCCACACGTGCCACATCGCGGATTCGAACCACGGATCCGTCTTCATTGACATGCACGACAATGGCAGCAAATTGGTCAATATTTTCCAGTTTGGACCGGGAAATGAGGGTGACGTTGATCTCCTGACCAGGCGTTGCTGGCAAACCACCGATCTGTCCCACGGAAATCTGCTCGTTTTGAGACTCTACGGCTTTGACAACATCACTGGGAGTTAAGGAAAACGATCGCAGCTTATGGGGATCAAGCCAGATACGCATGGCGTATGGCGAGCCAAAGAGCGTAGCATCACCGACCCCGTCCACACGACAGAGTGGGTCCAAGAGCACGGAAGCGACAAAGTCACCTATCTCTTCAGCGGGAAGGCGACCTGTGCTGTCGAGGAAAGCATAAAAATTCAGGAAGGTGTCAGAAATTTTGCGGACCCGAATACCCTGATTTTTGACGGTTTCGGGCAAAAGCGGCAGGGCGAGCTGCAAACGGTTCTGCACCTGCATCTGCGCCATGTCCGGATCGACTTCCGGCGCAAAGGTCAGGCGCATACGCATACGGCCTTCAGAACTGCTGGTGGTGGAAATATAGAGCAGGTCATCAAGCCCAGTCATTCGCTGTTCAATGACCTGCGCGATGGAATCCTGCATGGTACGGGCCGAGGCACCGCTGTAATCGACGATCAAAGAAATGCTGGGCGGGGTCATGTGTGGGAACTGAGCCACCGGCATGGAGACACCAGCAATCATCCCCACCATCACAATCAGGATGGCAATGACACTGGCAAAAACAGGGCGATCAATAAAAAAATGGGACATAGGCTACTGTTGTCCCTTAGCCTGTCCCAAACTCACAGGATGTGTCTGCACCTGATCACCTTCCTTAAGTTGACGAAGTCCTTCCACGATCAGTTGTTCTCCCTCAACCAGTCCTTCGGAGATGATGATTTTCCGCCCACTCCGTTCTGCGGTACGCACTATCCTCTGTTGCACTCTGTTTTCAGCATCCACAACAAAAACACTCGTCTGACCGCGTGCTGATCTAAGCACACAGCTTTCAGGCACAAGCACAGCTTTTTCTTCCACTCCCTCGTGCACAAAAGCTTTCACATAAAGACCGGGTAGAAGTGTGCCGTCAGGATTGGGAAAAACAGCGCGCAAGAGCACCATACCGGTACTTTCGTCCACGGAAATATCGGCGAACTGCAGCTTGCCGGTCAGGGGATAGGTGTGGCTGTCATCGAGAACCAGGCGCACGCTCGTCTGACCTGGGGTATCCTGCTTGATCTGCCCACTCAGATAACGTTCCCGCACACGTAAAAGATCAAGACTGGAGCGCGTCATGTCCACATAGACGGGATCCAGCTGTTGGATCACAGCCAGAGGTTCAGTCTGATTGGCGGTCACCAACGCGCCCTGAGTCATATGCGACTTCCCGATACGACCGGTGATCGGCGCCAAAACATCAGTATAGCGCAAACGAATTTCCGCCGTCAGCAGCGCCGCCGCACAGACTTCCACATCGGCCTTGGCCTGTAGATATTCGGCCTCGGCATCTTCCACGGCCTGCTGACTCACAGCATGGGAACCCAGAAGGGCACGTCTGCGGCTTCTGCGCAGCTCACACTGCGTCAAAGCCGCTCGCGCTCGCGCCAAGGCGGCCTTGGCGCTGGCAACTTCGGCCTCATAGGTCGCAGGATCAATCTTGTAGAGGGATTGTCCCTCATGGACCAAAGAACCCTCGGAAAAGAGCTGCTTCTGTAAAATGCCACCCACCTGAGGTCGCACTTCCGCTTTGCGATAGGCGCTTACGCGGCCGGATAATTCCACAGTGAGGGAAACATTTTCCGTGCAGACTTTCTGCACCCCCACATCCCGAATTTTTTTGGCTTCCTTGACGTGCTGCTGCTCACAGCCCGAAAGCCCTGTACAAAGGAGGCAAACGGCAAGGCAACAAAAAAAATGCGCCAATGGCAAAAAGACGGGCCCAAACATAGGGACTCCTTGCAAGGAGACAATGCCAAAAAAGCCGGCAGAAGCTCTCTCCATGCCACATTCAGGTCTAAAAAGCAAATAGCGCCGCTGCTCCAAAAAACCTTGAAAAAACACACAAGGAGGAGAAAGCCAAGACCGTAATCTCCTCCTTGAAGCAATAGACAATTGACAAACGCCTGTTTTTGACGCAAGAAATCTTGAATTTTTCGAACATTTTTTACTGTTGTTGTGAGTGTTTATGTTCTATTTTGCCCCCCGCGATGTCCAAACGACCCTTCCCTGTCCGCAATGCCAAACGCCGCTGCACATTGCCCGCTCTTGCCATGAAGTTTTCATGCGCTGTCCTACCTGTCAAAAACAGTTTCCACTCAAAGAGTTTATCCCCAAAGCCGATACGGCTATGGAAGAGTTTATGGAGAATGTCTATTGTGACAGGGTGTAAAGCCCCTTCTTCCTCATCCGCTGCCTGAGAGAACCTATGCGAGCTTTTCTTTGTTTTTTCCTCTTAGCCTTGCTTTTGCCAGTCCAAATGCCCATGGCCGATCCGGCTGAGCAGTCTGATCAGCCCACTGAGGCTGAAGAATCAGGACTTGGTGTCAATTCAGCCATTCTCTATGATCTGACCACCAATACGGTTCTTTTCGAACAAAATGCTGACGCCAAAATCCAGCCAGCTTCTCTGACCAAAATTATGAGCATGTTTCTGGCTTTGGAACAAATTTCCCAAGGCCATCTGCGTTTCGACAGTCCTGTGCTCATCAGCAAAAAAGCGGCTAGTGAGGGAGGCTCGCGCATGGGCATCAGGGCAGGAGAAGAAATTCGTCTTGGTGAACTGCTCTTGGGTATGGCCGTGTCCTCGGGCAATGATGCCAGCTATGCTGTGGCAGAATTTGTCGGAGGCTCCAATGAAGCCTTCATTCGTGCCATGAACGCCAAAGCCAAACGCCTTGGGATGCATGATACCTGTTTTTGCACTCCCAATGGCCTGCCCATGCAGGGCCAGTACACCACAGCACGCGACATGCTGATTTTGGCCTGTGCGTATCTGAAGCGCTATCCCTGGGCGCTTAGCCTGCACAACACCCGTGTGCTCAAGCATCTCGACTATGTCTCATGGAATAAAAATCCCTTACTCACGCAATATCCTGGCTGCGATGGGCTGAAAACCGGCTGGGTGAGAGCCTCAGGCTACAATATGATTTTCACAGCCCAACGGAATAATCACCGTCTGCTGGCTGTCATTCTCGGTGCCCCCGACGCCCTGCACAGGGGCGTAGAAGCCTGCCGCATGCTTGATGCCGGTTTTCTTGTCTGTGCGCAGAAAGAACCTTCTGTTTCCGATGCATTAAGCCGCTTGCCCTTTGAAAACTACAGGCTCGATTTGCACAAGAATGCCCATGAAGCCGTAGCGCGTTACGGCTATGTTTCCTCAGGTCTCAAGGCTCGCAAACACCATCAGGTAAAAGCCCGCTCAACCGCACACGCCAGTCGCAGAGTGGCTCAAAGACATAAAGATCGCCGTATGGCAAAACAAAAAACACCGAGCCGAAAGAAGAAAAGACATTCGTAAAATCTTCCCCAAAAAACGCCAAGAGCCGCCCAAAAGGCGGCTCTCGTCGTTTTCTGGTCAAAGCAATCAGCGAGAAAGATAAAAACGCAGGCCGGCATAGCCCACGGTCTGCCGATAATTGCCTGAGGCTTCAGCTGAACTGGTATGGGCGACAAGCTGACTTGACAAGGTGCCCAAATGAGAGGCCGCGTACATGACTAACGCACAGGGCGCTGCGCCACACATCGTAATCGATTGTTCCCGACACACGGCAAGCAAGCCGTCGCTGTCGGCAGCCGCGATTTTTTCCAGAGCCAGCTCATCTTTGGCAAGACAGGTTGTATGATCTTCAAAATGGTTCATATCGGAACTGATGATAATGCCGTATGAACGCTTTCGCGCCTCAAGACTCTGCAAAAAGAACGCAAGCTCTTTGCCGGCCTGCCTGAGCTGACCGGGCTGCTGAGTCCCCACACAGACCGGAACAATTGCCGGAAGTGAAGCCCTTGCTATGGAGAGAAAAGGCAAAAGGACCTCAATGGCGTGCTCTCCCTGATGCGCGGAATAGTCAGCACTGAATGAGCCTTGGTCGGTGAGTTCCTGACAAAGCTCACTGGCTACGGGAAAATCTCCCAGAGGTGTTTTCCAGGCTCCGTCAGGCCAGACGCTCAAAGGCCTGCCGCGACCAGTATGATTGGGACAGAAGATCAAAAGTGTGTCGGCAAGTTTGAGTTCGGCCAGGGTGGCTGCCAGGACGTTACCGCAATAGATATAGCCAGCATGGGGCAAAAGCAAAGCCCAGGGCTGCACGGCAGAGGCCTTAAGAGGATACTTGCTCGGACCCGTTTGCGTATACGCCGCAAGAGCTTCTTCCAACTGATCTCTGTTCTGCGGATAAAAGCGCCCGATGGCAACAGGTTCACGCACTATCATGGCACACCCCTAAAATATGGCCTTACCGCCAAGCCAATGATGCTTGACGCGGCCTGAGAGTTCCTGTCCCAAAAACGGTGTATTCTTCCCTTTGGAGTAAAGATTTTCTTCAGAAGGAATCCAGGTGGCATGCGGATCAAAAAGGAAAAAGTCCGCAGGATCACCCGGCGCAAAACCATTAACAGGCAAATGGAAAATCTCGCCTGGCCTTCTGGCCCAAAGTCTGTGCAGGGCATCTTCTGGCAAGAGATGTTCTCTGACTAGTCCAAAGGTCAGCGTCAGTGCCAGATCAAGTCCAGAAAAACCGACCAGGGCCTGATCAAGAGCTGTCATTTTCTCATGCAGAGCGTGCGGCGCATGATCGGTGACGAGAATGTCAATGGTGCCATCCCCTACAGCCTGAATTAAGGCATCACGATCTTTCTTGGTCCTAAGCGGCGGGCTGACTTTGCAAAGCGCATTGTAGCCTTCCAGAGCACTTTCATCGAGAAGCAGATAATGCGGACAGGTTTCCGCCGTCACAGCAATACCCCGCGATTTTCCCCAGGCAATGACATCAACAGTCAGGGCACTAGAGACATGGGCAATATGCACGGGAAGCCCCAGATACTCCGCAAGCATGATGTCCCGGGCGGCCTGCAGGGCTTCGCCTACGGCCGGCTGCCCCTTGACGCCGAGCAGACCGCTCATCTCTCCTTCGTTCATCACCCAGTGATCTGCCAAGGTGGGATCCTCACAGTGGTCTATGACTGTCAACGAAAAATCGGCAGCATATTCCATGATGCGACGCATCATCTCTGTGCTTTGCACAGGCCGGCCATCGTTGGAAATGGCAACACAGCCAGCTTCCTTGAGTTCTCCCATGGGAGAGAGCTCTCGCCCTTCAAGATTTTTCGTGGCAGCACCGATGGGATAAAGTCTGGGACCATGAGGATGGCTTTTTTTGGCCTGACTGAGCATCAGACTGGTTACGGCGGCATTGTCATTGACCGGACGGGTATTGGCCATACACATCACTGCCCCAAAACCACCGTGTACCGCGGCGTTTAGGCCGCTGGCAATATCTTCTTTATATTCAAAGCCAGGTTCGCGCAGATGCACATGGGCATCAATGAAACTGGGCATCAGCACCAAACCCTGCGCGTCAAAGACCTCACAATTTTCGGGCAGTTTTTGATGACCTGCCGGCGTCATGGTGACAATCCGCTCGTCTTCGATCAAGAGGTCCACCAAGGCCTCAAGATGCAGCGCATTTTTTACGCACAGATACATAGTTCTCCCGTTCCAAAAAGCTGATAAAGATGAAAAAAACTGATTGTCCTTTGAAACTCAGTATCACGATCGCGATCCGGTCTTACGAAAACCTTTCGAAAGCGTTGTGAGGCCGAAAAAAGCCTCTTTGCGCCGATCTGCGTCTTCTTTCAACACTACTTACGCGTGGCCAGCAGATAGAGGACCGCCATACGCACCGCCACGCCGGCTGAAACCTGATCAAGGATCAAACTCGCCGAAGAATCAGCCACCGCATCTGAAATTTCCAGTCCCCGGTTCAGCGGGCCCGGATGCAAAACTTTGACCTGGGCTGCCGCTCGTTCAAGGTGCTTCATGCCCAGGCAGAATCTCCGCGAATACTCGGAAAGATCAGGCAAAAGACCCGCCTGCTGCCGCTCAAGTTGCAATCTCAGGCACATCACGGCATCCATTCCGTCTACGGCGCAATTCAGGTCATGAAAGACCTCCACAGGCCAATTTTCCACCCCGGCCGGCAGAAGCGTTCTCGGTGCGCACAGCCGCACCTGCACGCCCAGCATATGTAAAAGCTGAACGTTGGAGCGGGCTACACGACTGTGAGCAATGTCACCCAGGATCAAGAGTTTCTTGCCAGCAAAGACGCCATCCCACGCTGTCCGTAAACTGTAGCAATCAAGCAGGGCCTGGGTGGGATGCGCATGCCAGCCGTCCCCGGCATTGACGACACCGCAGGAGAGCTGTCCGGCCAAAAAGGCCGCCGCACCGCTGCTTGAATGTCTGACAACGATGACATCTGGATTCATGGCCTGCAGAGTCAGACCTGTATCGAGCAGGCTTTCCCCCTTGTTCAGGCTGCTGCCTGCCTGGGAAAGAGCGTGTGTATCGGCTGAAAGGCGTTTGCCAGCCACATCAAAGGACGTTTTGGTACGCGTACTGTTTTCCACAAAGAAAAGAATAATCGTTCTGCCCTGCAGCGTTGGCACCTTCCTCACCGGGCGACGATTGATTTCTTGAAAACTGCGCGCCAAATCCAGCAGATGGGAAACATCCGCCACGCTCAACTGTGAGGTGCCGAGCAAATCCTTATGTTGCCAGAGATAGCGAGTATCCGTAGTCATGGTGCTGGTCCTCTTCTAAAAAAAAATCCGCCTGGAAAGCGGAAAAATCATAACAATCAGAAATGACTGAAGCGCAAATCTACGGCCATCCAAGGCGTCTGACGGTTGAAAGAAACAAAATAAGGCCAGTTCGTTTCTCCTTGCCCTGTGTCCCTGGTATAGACTGCAATCCGAGATTGGCGCACGCAAAGAACTCCTTCATATCACAGAAAGCAACGGTTTGCTTTCAGCGATTGTACGGCAGCCGGCAAAAAAAGTGAACCGCGAAAAAAGACCTTGAGTGAATTGTCTCTCTCCCTAGACAGTAGGACGTGCATAGAGTACTTTTCAGGCTTTCAAACTCGAAATGGCCCCCATTTCTTTTGTTCCAGGAGCTGTCATGTTCACTTCGCTGCTTGTCTATCTTTTATGTGGTGCCGTGGCCGGTATCCTCGCTGGCCTGCTCGGCGTCGGCGGGGGCATCGTCATTGTACCGATGCTCTTAGTCATCTTCCCCACACAGAATATACCGCCTGAGCTCTGTCAGCACCTGGCCTTGGGGACTTCTCTGGCCAGTATTGTCATCACCTCTGTTTCCAGTGCCAGAGCCCATCACAAACGCGGTGCCGTGCATTGGGAAATTGTCAAGAATATCACCCCTGGCATCCTGATCGGCACCTTTGTGGGGAGCCTAGTGGCCAGCCATATGCCCATTCTTTTTCTCAAACTCTTTTTCATCTGCTTTTTGATCATTGTGGCCATTAAGATGATTTCTCGCTATCAGCCCAAGGCCGGACGTGAAATGCCAGGTTTTCTCGGGACAAGCTCCGTAGGTGGCGTCATCGGCCTGATCTCAAGTTTTGTGGGTATTGGTGGCGGCACCCTTTCTGTGCCTTTCATGACCTTCTGCAATGTCCCCATGCATGAAGCCGTAGGCACATCAGCTGCCATTGGTTTTCCCATCGCCCTTGCAGGCACCGTAGGCTATATTCTGGGCGGTCTGAACACCCCCAATCTCCCTGAGGGAACACTCGGCTTTGTGCATCTTTATGCTCTTGTCGGTCTCGCCTGCGCCAGCTTTTGTACCGCACCTCTCGGAGCGAGACTTTCCCACTCCCTGCCCACAGCCAAGCTTAAGCAGTGTTTTGCTGTTTTCTTGCTCTTTGTGGCAGCCAAAATGCTTTTTAATCTCATCTAAATGCAAACAAACAAAACGACTTTTGCGGTCAAAGCCCGCCGTATTCTGCCCTTGGCTGATGAGAAAGCGGCACGAGGCTCGCAGCTCTTTGGACGCCTGAAAAGCATTGACAATGCGGTGCTCATTGTCCACGCAGGCCAGGTCGTGGCTCTGGGTAAAGCCCGTGAAATCCGCCTGCCTGGGGACTGTGAGCTTACGGATCTGGGACCAGTCTGTCTCATTCCCGGCACGATCAATGCGCACACGCATCTTGACCTTTCCTATCTGGCAGAAAAAACCACATGGCGAAAGGGTTTCTCCGCCTGGTTGCAAAGCCTGATTCCGCTTTTGCCACGTGGCCAGATCCCCCCAGAGACCCTGACGCAAGCCATACACAAGGCCTGTCAGGACCTTGCCGCCTACGGCACAGCGCATGTGGGCAATATCGCCGGTTCAGCCGATCATCTTCTGGCGGCAACCGACGACTCGGCACGTCAGGCAGGTTTTGGCATCAGCCATTTCTGTGAATGCTTTGGCTTTGCCCAAAGTCAAGACGAGACCAACGCCGATCTTTGGCCACCCTTTGTCCGCCGCGATCTGCAAGAACGACCTGAGTTGGCCGAGCGCGTAGCCCCTGCCGGCCACGCACTCTATTCCACCTCGGCCGAAAAACTTGTTCGGGCCAAACAGTTTTGCCGAAAACACGCTCGCGTTTTCAGTCTCCATCTTGCCGAATCGCCTGAAGAAACGGAAATGCTCACACTTGGCCGAGGAAGCCTTTTTGAAATCTTCCGTCAGTCCATCCTACCAGAGCATTGGCAGGCGCCTGGCAAGCGTCCGTTAGCCTATGCCTGTCAGCTCAATCTGCTCGGAGCCAGGACCCTCGCTGTGCACGGAGTCGACCTCGACGCTCAGGAGGCTCAGGTTCTGGCGGCAACTGGCGCAGCACTTTGCCTCTGCCCTCGCTCCAATCAACATTTGGGCGTCGGCTCAGCTGACGTCAAGACCTTGATCGAAGAAAATGTGCTACTCTGCCTTGGCACAGATGGACTGACTTCCAATACGGACCTTGATGTCTGCCAGGAAGCTCTTTTTCTGCAGGAACAGGCAGACATACCTGGCGAAGCGCTCATTCGCATGCTCACAGTCAATGCCGCCCGCGCTCTCGGTCTGGGCAAAAATGCCGGCCGCCTGGTACCTGGTGCGGCAGCCAATTTCTGCATACTGCCGCAACAATTCCTCTTTTAGCCTTCAAAAGAAAAAGCCGCAGTGCTCAAGGCTTTGGCCCTGAGCGCCACGGCTTTTTTTACGTAAACGCAAGAAGTTGTGGACAGGCCCATCAGTACGACTCTGGCACAGCTTGTTCGTAAGCCAGACTGACAGTTGGTCTGCGTACTCAAAAAAGGCCTGTGCCAAGGAAGCTACGCTGCGTTGCTCAACGGCTTCAACGCACAAGCCCCGGACTATTTCTGCGTCCTTACGCAGAGCGGGCAAAAAACTAGGCTTGCACTATCACCTTCAGAAAACGCTTTTTACCAAGACGAATCACATACTGACCTTGCGCAAATGGGGTCTGCGCGTCTTCACAGCGTGTTCCATTGACTGTCAGAGAGCCCGATTTAATCAAGCGGCGGGCCTCACTGCGGCTTTTGACAAGACCTGCGGCTTCCAAAAAAGCCACCGGCGTTGACGCCTCTCCATAGGCGCAGGTCCATTCCTCAATATCTGTGGGGACACCGCCTGAGGCAAATACACTGGCAAACTCCTGTCGAGCCGCCTGAGCCGCTTCTTGGCTGTGATAACGTGTGATGATCTCCTCGGCAAGATTCTCCTTGCAGGTCTTGGGATGGAGATCGCCCTGTTCCACACGACTTTTCATCCCGGCGATTTCTTCAAGACTTTTTTCCGACAAAAGTTCATAGTAGCGCCACATCAACTCATCGGAAATCTTCATAAATTTTCCGAACATTTCTTTCGGCGTTTCATCAATGCCAATATAATTTCCATACGATTTTGACATTTTTCTCACGCCATCGAGTCCTTCAAGCAGAGGCATAGTCAGAATACACTGAGCTTCCTGTCCATACTGCCCCTGCAAGGTGCGGCCCATGAGTAAATTGAACTTTTGATCCGTACCACCGATTTCTACATCGGTATGCAAACTCACGGAATCGTAACCCTGGCAGAGTGGATAAATAAATTCATGAATCGAAATGGGACGTTTTTCACGATAGCGCTTTTCAAAATCGTCTCGTTCCATCATCCTAGCCACCGTATAGCAGGAAGCAAGCTTAATGAAGCCGGCGGCATCGAGCCGGGAAAGCCAGTGGGAATTGAATTCCACCAAAGTCTTCTCAGGATCAAGAATTTTAAAGACCTGTTTTTTATAGGTCTCGGCATTCGCCAGAACCTGCTCTCCGGTGAGCGGGGGACGGGTTTCCGAACGCCCGCTGGGATCGCCAATCCGTCCGGTAAAATCGCCGATCAAAAAAACGACCGTATGCCCCAGCTGCTGAAAATGCCGCATTTTCTGCATAATCACGGTGTGCCCGAGGTGCAAATCCGGTGCTGTGGGATCAAAGCCGACTTTGACACGCAAAGGTGTTCCACGTTCAAGTTTCCGTTTGAGCTCATCCTCATCAATGAGCTCCACCACGCCACGTTTAATTAAAGCAAGCTGTTGTTCAAGATCTTTCATCAGAAATTCAGCGTGGATACCCCATCCTGAAGAACGGGGAGGAAACGCTGCCTCCGGTATTTCGCAGTATCATCATCCCGGGCAAATGCCCGTAGCCATAGCCATCGGTACGCTTGAGCAGCAGGTCTGACTGGTCCGTCAGCCTTGACGCTGACAAAAACAGCCTTCGCCAAACAAAAATACGGCCAGAACGCCAAAGCGCAGTTTGACTATCAAGTCAATTCGCCTATGCGTTACCTATCGCAGCACAGGCTGTCAAGCCAAGGAATACACCAGAAGCGTGGGAAAAGCCCTTCAACATGGGTTATTTGCTTGCAACTTGCGGTTCTGTTGACTATAATAGTCCATTCTTGTCTAGGCTTGCGGACGCGGCCACGGCTTTTTTTTTTCACTTTCCACGTCGAGAGTCATCATGCCTGATTTATCCTGTGATTTTACGCCAGATTTCAGCAAGGGACTTATCCCGGCCATTGTCCAGGATGTCCATGACAAAGAAGTTCTGATGCTGGCCTATCTCAATGAAGAAGCCTGGAAACTGACTCTTGAGAGTGGTGAAGCGCATTATTTTAGTCGCAGCCGTCAAACGATCTGGCACAAAGGCGAAAGTTCTGGAAATACGCAAAAAGTTCTGGCGATCCGTCTCGACTGCGACAACGACACACTGCTGTTTATCGTTGAGCAGCGGGGCGATGCGGCCTGTCACACTGGTCGTAGATCGTGTTTTTACCGTGAGCTCAAAAACAATACCGTCTCCTTCTGCTCCCCTCAAGTTTTCGATCCCAAGCAGGTGTACAAAGCCTGAAAGCGCAAGGACAAAAGGGCAAATAGAATCCTTGGTCCAAGCTCAAACAACACGCAAGGTCATGCATACATCACCCATCCTCAAGCTCGCCATCCCCAAAGGTTCGCTCGAAGAGACAACCATCAATCTCTTTGAACGTGCCGGCTGGAAAATTCGCCGACACAGTCGCAACTATTTCCCGGAAATCAATGATCCCGAAATTGCCGTCTCTATCTGCCGCGTACAGGAAATCGGCAGTTATGTTGAAGACGGTGTCATGGACTGCGGCATTGCCGGCGAGGATTGGCTCGTGGAGCGTGGCGTCGAAAAAGGCGTACGCCAGATCTCTCGCCTGATCTATTCCAAAGTCTCCATGCAGCCCTGCCGCTGGGTGCTCGCAGTGGCGCAGGATGCCCCCTATACTTCAGCGCGTGATCTCAAAGGCAAGCGCATTGCCACGGAGCTGATCAACATGACGCGCGGCTATTTTGACCGTCAGGGCATTGATTGCGAAGTTTTTTATTCCTGGGGCGCCACTGAGGCCAAAATTGTTGAAGGCTTAGCTGACGGCATTGTGGAAGTCACTGAAACCGGATCCACCATCCGGGCTCAGGGGCTGCGCATCATTGACGAGGTCATGCAGTCAAGCCCGGTCCTCATCACCAACGCCCAGGCCTGGAATACGCCTGAAAAGCGTCGCAAAATTGAACAAATTGATCTGTTATTGCAGGGGGCCCTCAAGGCCCAATCGCTGGTTGCCATCAAGATGAATGCTCCGGCCGATCATCTTGAAGCGATTTTAGAAATGCTGCCAGCCCTCAATTCCCCCACCGTTTCCCCCTTACGTATCGACCAATGGCTTTCTGTAGAAACCGTCGTGGATGTGCACCTTGTGCGAGACCTCATTCCCCGACTGTGTGCAGCGGGAGCCCAAGGCATCATTGAATACGCTCTGAACAAGGTTATCTGAGGCACACCATGGACGATCTGAGCCACGACGACAAAATGGCATTTGTGGAAAATCTGCCTGAGATTACGGCAGAAGAGCGTTTTTGTTTTGACTGCCATCCGCAGGTCCCCTGTTTCAATCAATGCTGTGCCGAGCTGACTCTGCCCCTGACCCCCTACGATATCATGCGCCTCTGCCGACATCTGGCCATGCCGAGCCAGGAATTTCTGACGACCTACACGGATATGCAGACCATGCCAGAAACAGGGTTTCCCATGCATACCCTGAAGATGAACAGGGAACCCGGCGAGCCATGCCCTTTTGTCAGCCCCGTGGGTTGTCAGGTCTATGAGAACAGGCCAAGCGCCTGTCGAGCCTATCCCCTCGGTCGCGGTACCAAATTGGGAGAACAGGGTATTGTCGAGCGTTTTTTCCTGGTGCACGAAGAGCATTGCCACGGTTTTGACGAGGGCCACGAGCGCACACCAGCCGAATGGTTCGCCAATCAGGGACTGACCCCCTACAATGCTTCCAATGATCAGTACATGCGCCTGATGAGTATGGTCCAGGCCAGTGGCAAACCTCTGGATCAACGCCTGCAGGCCATGAGTCGTCTCTGTCTCTTTCATCTTGACTCGTTTCGGCAGATGATTGAGAAAATGCGCATTTTTGCGCATCTCGACCTTGACGCTGAACGCAAAGCCCTGATTATGGAAGACAGTCTTGAAGGGGATAGCGCCTGTTTGGCCTTTGCCATCGACTGGATGGAACTCGTCATCTTTGGACAGGCAGCGCATCTCAAGCGCAAATAGTCCAAGAGCCTGCCCTGATCGGGGCATAAGCACTTTTTTTCATACGTATTTTGCAGCTGTCATGACCCCCTGAAATTTCCCGGACAGTTTGCAAAGTGATCTTTGAGGTTTGACTGGCAACTCGCCACTATGCTTTCACCATTTTCTTTGTAGACGGGAGGTCTGTATGAATCTTGGGAGGCAGGTCTATCAATTTCTCCTTGCCGGTTCTCAAGCATATGCGAAATGGGATCTCGAAGTTTCCACTTCGATTCTCAAAAACCGGAAAAAACTGCTGATTCTTTTGGCTCTGGCAGTGCCCGTGCTCGCCGGCTGTCTGGTTGAAGCCTTTGCCGAAGGCCACGAAATGCTCGGTGGCAAAGCGGCCTATGCACCAGCCTTTTATACCAGCACCATCTTTCTCGCTTCCATTGCCGTGGGTTTGGCCGCAGGCCTGATTACCGGCTGCATCGGCGCAGGCGGCGGTTTCATCATCACGCCGGCACTCATGGCTGTGGGTGTGAAAGGTATTTTGGCAGTGGGCACAGACCTTTTCCACATCTTTGCCAAAGCCATCATGGGGACCACCATCCATAAAAAGCTGGGTAATGTCTCGGCAAAACTGGCCATTGCCTTCCTTGTGGGCTCCATCGCTGGTACCTTTATCGGCGGCTTTATCAACAAGGGTCTCTATAACAAAGATCCCCTGCTCTCCGAGCTCTTCATCAGCACCATCTATGCTCTGCTTCTGGGCTTTTTGGGCTTTTACGCCCTTTTTGATTTTCTGCGCGCCACCCGTGGCACAGCCGCTCAGACTCAGACCACACAAAACGCCAATGCCGGCCTGACCGGTCTTTCCGTAAAAATGCAGAGCTTGAGTGTTCCGCCCATGATCACCTTTGACGAGGATCTGGTTCCCGGCGGCCGCCGCATTTCCGGCTGGATCGTAGCCGCAGGTGGTGTGATTGTCGGACTTCTGGCTGCCATCATGGGCGTGGGCGGCGGCTTCGTGACATTCCCGATGTTCGTCTATGTCTTTGGTGTTTCCTCCATGACCACGGTGGGCACCGACATTCTGCAAATCATCTTTACCGCTGGTTTCGCGGCTGTTGGCCAGTACGCCATCTATGGCTATGTCTTCTATACCCTGGCTATTGGTATGCTTTTGGGTTCCCTGCTGGGAATTCAAATTGGCGCTCTGACCACCAAGGTCGTCAAGGGTGTCCATATCCGCGGTTTCTACGCCATGTCGATCATTGCCGGTTTCATCAACCGCGTTTCCGTTCTGCCGAAGAAGCTTGTGGAAATGGAAGTGCTCAATTGGAATCCCACTGTGGTCAATGCCATTGAGCAGGTCGGCAACTATGTCTTCTGGGGCGTTGTGGCCTTCTTTGGCTTCTGGGTCTTCAGCAAGTTCTTTGTCAATCTCGGCAAACTCAGAGGGGAGGCCTAATCATGCTCATTCACGAAAAGAAAGCCTTCGTACGCGGCAGTTTGATGATTCTGAGCTTTCTGGTGGTCTTCTGCCTCATTTTATCGCCAGTTTTTCATGATGAACACGGCAACCCGCTGACAGGTCTGCAATTTGCCGACAATGTCTTTAACGAACTCTCCAAGGGTTCCTCCAATTTCATCCCCACCGTACGCGAACAGCTTAAAAGCGTGCAAGGCAAGAATGTAGACGTCACCGTCAAGCTCAAGAAGCCCGAAAAGGCAGCTCTGGCTGTCACGGTTCTGCAGAAAGCCGGCATTGAAGCCAAGGCTGATGGCGCCCAGGTCAGCTATAAGGGTGATCTGGCCACGCTGCTGGCCAGCGTTGTGGACGACAGCGAACACCTCTACAACAACAACGACAAGGCCGTTTCTGAGAAATATGCCGGCGCCAAGGCTCTGGATGTCACCTCAGCTTGGTGGTACGTGCTTTCGCCCTCCATCAAGGAGCTGCAGAAAAAAGGCATGTTTGGTGAGGCCAAAGTCCTGGATCAGGTGATCCGCCGCGCCCTTGAGCCGGGTCACAACTTCTTCGGTGTGGAACCTGTGCACGTCAAAGATCACATTTTGCTTTTGACCTGCATGCTGGTCTTCTACATCCTTTACACCCTCTGGTACGGCTTTTCCATCTTCGAACTCTTTGAAGGCATTGGCCTGGCCATGACCAAGTCCAAGGTCAAGCAGGAAAGCTAAACGTCTCTCACTCGCATTTTTGCAAAGGACCGGGCTTTTGTGCCTGGTCCTTTGTCATTTTTCTGACAGAAAGGATTTCCGCAAGGCCGCACTTCGGTCGTAGTTTTTGGCATGGTCATTGCATTAAGGTAAGCAGAGTTTTTTCTTCAGCACTTTTTACCCTGCGGTGGAGGATTATTATGAACATCTCAAGCATCGACAATGCCTATCTGACGGAACTCTATCTGCCTGAACGCGACGGTCACAACGGCTCAGCCCCGGTGGCACCTCAGGACATCGTCAATCTTTCAACCCTGCCGGATATGACCGATGAAGAAGTGGAAGGCTTGATGCAGGAAACCATTCAAATGATTGGCAGCGATTCGGTCAACGCCCTTTCCGTGCACAACGGTCTCGACGCCAACCGCGTCTTTGCCCTTCTTGGTATGGCCTAATCACTCTACCCTCGTGCTGCAGGCAAGATTTGCCCCCCGACGCCGTGGCTGAGGGGGGCTTTGTCGTGGCTGAGCTTGCAGGTTTGCCGGCTTCTGTCTATATTCCCTCCAGATGAATCTAGAGATCAGCGCTTTTGCCAAGATCCCGCAACGATCAGCAGATCCTGAGCCTCTTGTCTGGCTCACAGGCCCCCATGCTGGACATAAACACAACACGAACTTTTGAACGGCACGTCCGTTCTCAGTCCAAAATGTACCTGATTCTGATCATGCTGGCCTTTTCTCCCGAAACCTCTTTTCCTCACCTCTACACTTCGTGACATGGCAGAAAACATCACACCGCACACAGAAACAACGGACGCAGTCTTTTCAACGGCAGAGCTCTCTGTGCAACAGCCTGACCGAGCGCTCCCCCCTCTCACCACTGACGAGCTCCCTGAAGCTCTCAAACAAGGCCTTGCACGCTGTGGCTGGCAAAAAATCACACCCGTGCAGAGTTATGCGATCCCCTATCTCCTCAGACAACGCGATTTGATGATTCAGTCACGCACAGGCAGCGGCAAGACAGGAGCCTATCTTCTGCCCATGCTCAACTTGCTCTCAGCCGCAAACAAAGCCGTGCAGCTGCTCATTCTCGTTCCCACCCGCGAACTGGCGGTGCAAGTCGAGCACGAGGCCCAAACGCTTTTTGCCCAAACCGGCTTAACGATCTGCTCCCTCTATGGCGGCGTAGGCTACAAAAAGCAGATGCAAGCCCTGGAAACTGGCGTACAGATTGTTGTGGGCACACCAGGAAGAATTTTAGATCACCTTTTGCGCCACAGTCTCGACCTCTCAGCGCTTACGCAGCTCGTCTTCGATGAAGCTGACCGCATGCTCTCCATCGGTTTCTATCCTGACATGAAAGAGCTGCAACGCTTTTTGCCGGAGAAACGACTGCACACCACACTGCTTTCGGCCACATTTCCCCCTCATGTGGTTCAGCTGGCCAGTGAATTCATGCAACAACCCGACATGCTCTCCCTTTCCCACAAGGAAGTCCATGTAGCAAGCGTGCGGCACTGCTTCTGCCAAGTTTCCCGTATGGACAAGGACAGAGCCTTGATCCGTCTGCTGGAATCAGAAAACCCCGCTTCTGCCATCATTTTTTGTAATACCAAGGCCAATGTCGCGTACTTGGCCGAGGTCCTCAAAGGCTTTGGCTATCGGGCTGAAGGCCTGTCATCGGATCTCACACAACATCAACGCGAAGCGGTGCTTACACGCATCCGCAGCGGCGACCTGCCCTATCTGGTAGCCACTGATGTGGCCTCAC
Source organism: Desulfovibrio sp. (assembly GCA_024699605.1). Lineage (GTDB taxonomy): Bacteria > Desulfobacterota > Desulfovibrionia > Desulfovibrionales > Desulfovibrionaceae > Desulfovibrio. The sequence goes on from JAILPJ010000071.1 coordinate 32,450, forward strand.
GCGGCATCGATATCCCAGCCCTTTCCCACGTTTTTCTCTACGAACCGCCTGAGGACCGTGAAAGCTATATTCATCGCGCTGGTCGCACAGGTCGTCTGGATTGTGCCGGAACGGTGATTTCACTCACTGATGTCATGGAACAGATGGAGCTTGAGCGCATTGCTCGCTACTATCATATTCAGCTGCAACAGCTCGAAGTTCCAGACGATGCCAAAGTTGCCGATATTGTTGGGCAAAGATTGGCCACCCAACTTGAAAGCCGCTTTCGTACGCTGACCGGTCTTGAAAAGGAGCGTGCACGCAGGTATCGCCTCCTTGCCAAAAAGCTGAGCCAAGAAAATCTTGAAGAGAAAGATCACGAGGATCTCGACGGAATGGCTCTTTTGGCCATGCTGCTCGACGACTATCAGCAGCGAAGCAAACAGCAGCCCGCGCTGCTCCCCCAGGCGTCCACACAGACCAGGAAGAAGAATTCCAGACGGCGCAGACGCTCCCACAAGGGAACTGCTCCCAAAGAGACAAATGCATCAGCCTAAGTGTTTTTGGACCGAAGCGATAAGCTTCCCTTCCCAAAGCCGCAAGACCCCATCGCCAACCACTCAACTCCCATGCAGATTGCCCATACCCCTAAAGAACTCGCCGTATCCGGCCAGTCAGTGCTGACCATCGGCAATTTTGACGGTGTGCACAAAGGTCATCAGTCGCTCATTCTGCGCACCCTCGAAATAGCCAAAAAGCAGCAGATGACGAGTATTGTGGTGACGTTTTGGCCGCATCCTCGGCGAATCGTCCATCCTCAAAAACCACATTTTCCGCTCTCCACACGCCAAAAGCGTCTTGAGCTGCTGGCTGAACTGGGAGTGGACTGTGTCTTGGAACTCGACTTTACGCCGGAACTAGCCAGGCAAAGTCCAGAAGAATTTGTGCAAAACTATCTTCTCGCCTTATCCCTACGGCACCTGGTGACAGGCTACGATTTTTGTCTGGGCCGTGGACGCAGCGGCCATACGGAAGAGCTGAGGGCTATCGGCGCGAAATATGGATTTCGCGTTGAGCAGATGCCGGCACTCAAGCAAGTAGACGATATTGTCAGCTCCACACGTCTCAGAGCCCTCATCGCCCAAGGCGATCTCATAAGCGCCAGTCAGTTGCTCGGGCGCCTCTACGAAATCGAAGGAGAAGTTATCCATGGTTTCGGCCGGGGTGAAAAGCTCGGTTTTCCCACAGCCAATCTTGCGCCGCCTGATATCCTGCTACCGGCAAACGGTGTCTATGCGGCCTATGCCCGCTGCGCGGGCAGATACTGTCAGGCCCTCGTCAATATTGGTCACAATCCAACCTTTGGCGAGCAACCCCTCTGTGTTGAAGCCTTTTTGCTCGAAAGCCAAGGCAGTCTTTATGGCCAAACGCTCAATCTAGCCTTTGTCAGCCGGCTGCGCGAAGAAATCCGTTTTGCCAGCCCCGCGGATCTCGTCAAGCAAATCGGTCTTGATCTGCAAAAGGCAAAAGCGATCTTTGCCCAAAGGCCAAACCAATAGCTGTGCAAAAATGCCGAAAGCCCCGCTGGTCTCGGTCGATCAGCGGGGCTTTCGGCGTTTTTGCGATCAGTTTTCCGAAAAAGCCAAAAGGCAAGGCAGCAGAGCCCTTGGCAAAATTTCTTCCTTCTCTCGCCTCGTAATTTTGCGCGCAAAACAAGATAGATCCTCACACGAGGCCTTCGTTGCTCTTCGCCAGGGGAAAGCGCAAGTCAGAACAGCGCTACATCTGCCCGTATGAACGCAGACGATTTTGCATCATACCGTTCTGCATGCCAGGCTGAGAGACAAAATTCTGGGCGCTATAGGCAGCATTGGGCATAGCAGGCTGTGGCTGTTCCGCAGGGCTGGCAGGTGAAGCCTGCGACTGCATCATACGCCCATAGGCCGCACGCGCCTGCAGACCTGAAACCGGAGCGCCACTGCCTGATCCCGTCATCAACGGCTGAGCGCGCTTATTCACGGAAGCAACAGGCTGCATACGCTGAGAAATCTGCTGTACGGCACTCTTGGCCTCAGGACGGTTGACAATCTCAGCATAGGCACTGCGCAGACCTTCAATGATCTTGACAACGCTATCCAGCGCATTGAGATCGAGCTTGAGATTGGCCTGCAACAGTCTGGCTGTGCACAAGAAGTACAGATTGTTGAGATTGGTGGCTAGGCTGCCGCCTTTTTCCATGTTCAAGGATCCAGCCAGTTCGTTGATAATATCAATGACCTTAGAAATCAGCAGGCCTTTGGCGGCATAATCCTTGGCCAACATCTTCTCGCGCGCTTGTTGCAAAAACTTGAGCGCGCCATCATAGAGCATGATCAAAAGATGCCCTTGATCGGTGGTACTGACATTGGTCTTAAAATACGCGTGTGCTGCCTTGTTCATAAGAAATCCTTTTCAGATGCTGCTGCACGCTCCTGTGCAGGCTTAAAAGTGGCGTAAAACCTCGTTTGTTCCCCCTAAGCGCATCAACTACGCTGAGAGTCCTCACTGACGGTTCGCGTCTTCCTCACTCTCCGCAAATACACCGTAACCTTGCTACTTACTATTACCAAGCTGCTTAATTTGAGCTTCTAATGATGTCTGTTCATCGTTGAGCTTACGCAATAATGTTTCCAGATTCGAAAAAACTTTCTTCTGCCGATTATACCAAGAATCAAGACGTTGTTGTTCTTTAGCGATGGACTTGTCAATATTTTCCATAATCCCCGCGTAATTGGCCTTAAGCGTCATCATGGCACCATTTTCACTCTTCAGTGAAAGCTGTGCTTCAATAATGTCGTCGGGGGCATTGGAACTGACATTGACTTTGTTAAAGACAAGTTCCTTGGAAAGGAAACTCTCCACTGTCTGCACCAGGCCCTGCTTAATGCGCACCTGGCCAGTATGGGTCCCTTCTGTCATGTCATCGATATTGATGGCCAGGCCTCGAGCTGCGCCGGCAGCACAGGTATAGTAATAGCCGCCGCGCGATTCGTCGCGCACGCAGGCCTCGCCACCGATGGTCACATTGGCAATGTGGCCTGTGGCGTCCACATCATAGGAAACATCATAAATGCCGGCTTCCGTAATGCCAGAGACATGGCTATTGTAGCGAAAATCTGCTGTCGTGGAGGTACCGGTCCCTTCCGAGACAAAGAAATCAACGAGATCCGAGATATGATTATTGAGCATATTCTCGTAGTTTTCTTCGTCCATGGTCTGCAGATAGTCAGATCTTGGGGCGATGACCAAGAGTCCGTAGGTTTGGCTGGTCGCATCGGTATCGGTCTTCACGCCGAGATTGGCCAGACACGAAAGCATATCACCTGAAAGCAGATCGTCGGCCGTGGCCATAGACTGAAAGCCGGGAGGAGTGCCCGTCACAACTTGCAAAAATCGTGACTTGACCAGTTGCACGCCATAGTTACCCGTCAGCAGACCACCTTTTTCCGCCGTCAGAGTGGACTTGCTGTAATTGCTTGAGCCTTTGTCCTTCGGGTCGTTTGACGTTGTTTCCTTATCTTCATCCACCTTGCTCAGTTCATTGATGGTCATAATCACGGAATTGACCGCATCGAGGAAATTCTGAATAGACGTTTCCACTGAGGCCACATCCGTAGAAATGGTCAAATTGCTTTCACCGACACCGTGCAAGGTCAGGGAAACGCCGTCGAGCAGATCCGTGATGGTATTGGATTCCGACTGCATGGCCATGGGCCAGTTGTCAACCTGATAGATGGCATTGCTGGAATTGGTGATACTCCAATTGGAGGAGGAAACAATCTGACCGGCAAGGCCACTGCCTGTGAGCGACTGAAGATTGGAGACGTGGAGATAGGCCTCACCAGAAGTGGCCGCATCCACCCAGGCATTGCCCTCACTATCCAGTAAGGAAACCTCACTGCCTGTGCCGGCAAGCTGATTGGCGAGCTCAGCGGCAATTTCTTCCATGGTCGAGCCACTGGCCATGGAAAAAGCAATGGTTGAACCGTCATTTAGGACCATGGAATAGGACAACTGTGGCGGTTCTTCCAAATAGCGGACAGGATTTCCTTCGCCATCGGTTGTGCTGTAAAACGATGAGCCGTCCATCTGCATGGTCACGTCACTCATCTTGGTGCTGAACCCTGAAGTTCCCTTGGCACCTGTGGAAAGATAGAAAGCCTTGACATTCTCCAGCGCAAGCACGGTATTGCCGTCACTGTCCGTACTTTCCTCAAAACTCTTGCCCTGGGCGGTCATGGCGGCCTTAATGGCGGCCAAAAGATCGTTGTTGGTCAGATCGCTCGTTAAGGGATTGCCATCGGCGGTTTCATCCACATAGATAGCACTGCCATCGGAGGAGACAATGGTATACCGCAAGGCCTCGCCACTGCCAGAGTCAGCGCCATCGATGCGTGAGGCCAGCTTGCCTGAAGAAAAGGTCACCTTGGTTGTGGCATCAGTAAGCGCGGCGCTCATGGCATCGGCTGTCCCTGTGGCCGCATAGCTTTCTTGCGCCAAACCCAGATCACTCAAATCATGACCAGCAACGGTAAGGCCAGCGATTTCGGAAAGCTTGACCTGATAGGTCCCAGCATTCTGCTTGACTTGGGCCGAACTTTGCAGCGACTGCTTGAGCTGATTCAAAAAATCCTGCTTGCTCGCAGAACTATCAAGAGAAAAGCTGCGGGTATTGCCGTCAGCTAGGGTTACAGTAAAATCAAGCGTTTCCGAGGGAGAAGAACTTAAGAGCTGCTCGCTCAAATCACTGCCTGCAGAGACCGTAAGTCCAGCCGGCGTATAAGAAGGCTTGCCCTCATAGCTGCGGCTTAGGGAGGTTATCCCGCCAATTACGAGATTGCCCGAAGCATCAAAACTTGTGGTCACAAGTCCCGCACCGGCAGCATTGGTCAGAGCCTGTGCGAGTTCCTGGTCTGTGGCGTCACCTTTGAGAGAGACGGAAATCTTCGTGCCGCTCTCCAGCGTTGCGGTATAGGTGTACTTGGTGGGATCCGTCACAGGCACAGTCATGTCATAGCTTGAATTGGTACTCCAAACGGAAGTGGACTGCGTGACATCCATGCCCTCCAAGGCACAGCTATAAATGGTCAAAGAATTGGATTCACCGGTAGACTTGCCGGCAATCTGATAGACATAGCCATTGCCGGTATTAATCACCGAAAGATTGATGCCGGGATTCTTGGAGGAATTATTGATCATGCTGACAAAGGATTCCAGCGTCGTATTCGGCGCAATATCGTAAGAATAGTGCTTGCCAGCGTAATCAAAGGAGAAGGTGACGGTTTGGCCGGTCTTATTAATGATATCGGCCTTGTTTTCAAACACAGCGCCTGTATTGCACCAGATGGCGTTATTGGCCATCTGCGAAACCACAATCTTGTGCTGAGCGTCGGCCGCCGAACCCGTGGCCAAAGCGGTCAAGACCTTTTCGTCCGTGCTCAGGGAATTCTTGGTGACAAAGCTGTTGGGATTGCCAATGGCGGAAAGCATCTGCTTGGCCGCAGACATCTGATCGATGACCGTATTAAAGGCATCGTAGCGCAGCTGCCAGTCGCCCTTCCAGGCCTTCAACTGGTTCAGCTGTGTCTTTTCGACTGCATAGAGCTTCTCGAGCGTGGAATCGAAATCGGTATCCATACCGCTCAGGCCGGAAATGGCCGTGGAGCCCGAAATACTGATAGACATAAATCCTCACAAAGCTTTTTGCCGAATTTTTCCTCATTCCGCCTCGGGAAAATTTATGCAAAAAGCATGCTAACCTAAAAGTTCGCGGCACAAAAACCGCTACAGCTCCTCCTTGTCCTTTTCGGCTGTGACAGAAAAAAGTTTAGCCAGGCAGTGACAAAAAAAATGCCTGACTCAAAGGGTTGGAAGGGTAATAAAATGTTGCCAACGGGCCAGAAGTCCACGCACGGCCTTCCCTCGATGACTGCGACTGGTCTTCTGTTCACAGCTGAGCATGGCTGCGGTCGTACCGATTTCAGGATCAAAAAAAATGGGATCATAGCCAAAGCCATTGCTGCCTAAAGGGGCCGTCAGAAGTCGTCCTTCCCAATGACCTTCAATGGTCATTTCGCGACCATCAGGACGAACAGCGGCCATACAGGTCACAAAACGGCAGCCGCGCTTTGACTCAGGCAAGCCTTCCATCTCAAAAAGTAACTTGCGCATATTGCGCTGATCCCGGTTTTCCCCCTCAAGAAATTCCCAGTCATCGGCATAGCGTGCCGAATGCACACCAGGACGTCCGTTTAAGGCGTCAACCTCAAGCCCCGAATCGTCGGCCACGGCAATCAGCTGGGTGAGCTTGGCAACCTGACGAGCTTTGATCAGGGCATTTTGGGCAAAAGTTGCCCCGTTTTCTTCCACAGGCCCAAGTTCGGGAAAGTCTCCAAGACCAAGCAGCCGAACACCCAAAGCCGCCATGGGACCAGACAGTTCTCGAATCTTGCCGGCATTGGTAGTAGCCAAAACCACATTCAGGACATTTTCCGACATTATCCCCTCCTAGAGCCCAAAATAATACATTTTGATTGCGCCAGAATAATGGCTGCGTGTAAAGAGCAGAAAAATCCGCTCCGCATCTCGACATTTGCAAAGATTAAGTTTACGTTTTCTTTTCGGCGAAAAAAAGGCCGTCGTTTTGCCTTCTCTGGTTCTTTTTTGGAGGTTACATGCATCTTTTCTTCGACAAGGCAGCCTGTCAAAACACGCGACGGGCCCTGCAGAATGAATGGTTACTGACCAACGGCCTTGGAGATTACGCCAGCAGCAGCATTCTCAACTGCAATACGCGTAAGTATCATGGTCTTCTTGTCTCTTCCACCCCCAAGGGCCGAATGGTTCTGCTGTCCACACTGGAAGAATCGCTGTTCGGAGAAAACCGGGAATTTCTCTTTTCGACCCGTCAGCACCCACTGACCATGTACCCCAATGGCTATGAATTTCAGGAGCTCTTCTCTCTGGAGGATTGGCCGGTCTTTGTCTATCGCATGGGCAAAACCTTCATCCGCCGTGAACTGCTCCTTGAGCAGGGAAAAACACGCCTGATCATCCGCTGGACCATTGATGGCAACGGCCTGATGCCCACACGGCTCAGAGTCAAGCCGCTGCTGGCCGTTCGGAGTTTTCATGAACTGACCCGTGCCAATGACGCACTTTGCAGCAAATGCACCCCCATCCCCGGGGGCTTTGCCATTACTCCGTATGACGGTCAGCCCACACTCTACTTCCAGAATATCGACCCCCACGGCTTTACGGAAGCGCCAGACTGGTACCGCAATGTGGAATATCAGCAGGAGCACGAACGCGGCTTCCCCTACAGCGAAGATCTCTTCATGCCCGGTTGCATTGATTTTTCCGTGGCCGGCCGAAAAACCATTTTTCTCGTTGTGGGAACCTCGCCGCTGGAATGTGCCGCAGAAGATATCTGGGAACGTGAAGTACGCGCTTTCCAGGAGGTTCGTGACAAGGAAGGGCGAACCGGACTGATCAAGCATCTCAAGCGCAGCGGCAAACAGTTCATTGTGAAGAATCCCAATGGTCGCAAGGCCATTCTGGCCGGTTATCACTGGTTTGACGCCTGGGGCCGGGATACGCTGATTTCCCTGCCAGGTCTGACCTTTGCCGCTGACAGAATCGATGAAGGCTGTGAGATTCTGACAGAAATCGGCAAAAGTGTACGCCGGGGTCTGATCCCCAATATGTTCTCCCCCACAGGCAACGATGCCTACAACTCTGCTGACGCCGCCCTCTGGTATGCCTTTGCCGTACAGAGCTTTCTCGCCGCTACGGAAAAATCCGACGAGAGCTATGCCTGGGTCAAAACCCATGCTTGGCCTGCCCTTTTGGAAATCATCAAGGGCTTCCGCCAAGGCCCTGGCTTTGACATCTTTTTTGACGACGAAGGACTCCTGCACGCCGGCAATGCCACAACCCAGCTGACATGGATGGATGCCCAGATCAATGGACAGCCCGTCACACCGCGACACGGCTGCGCAGTAGAACTCAACGCCCTCTGGTACAATACCCTGGCCTTTGTGCAGGAACTGGCCGAGAAATATGGTGAAAGCGAGATCAATGAAAGAGCCCTGCTCGCAACCATGCGCAAGAACTTTATTCGCCATTTTTACGTCACAACGCCAGCTGGCGGCTATCTGGGTGATGTCTGGCGCAACGGCTGGCTCGACAAGAGTATTCGTCCCAATCAAATCTTTGCCATTTCTCTGCCTCACAGCCCCGTCCCCGAGAAATTCCGCTATCCCATCTGGCAAACGGTCAAGGAAAATCTTTTGACACCCTTTGGCCTGCGCACTCTGGCTCCCAGCGATATAGCTTTCCAAAGCCGCTATGAAGGTGGACCCGCAGAACGCGATGCCAGCTATCATCAGGGCACGGTCTGGCCCTGGCTTCTGGGGCATTACACCGATGCCACCGTTCGAGCCACGTGGGCTGTTGAGCAAGAAATACACGATCTGCTCGAAACCGTTGCCCCTCTCTTCAGCGTACACTTCCTGGAGGCAGGGCTTGGTACCATTTCTGAAGTCTTTGATGCCGCACCGCCCTATCGGCCCAATGGCTGTATTGCTCAGGCCTGGAGTGTGGCTGAATGTTTACGTATGCTGACTTGTGCCCGCAAGCATGCTCCAGGTGTCTACGCCAATTTCAGAGAAAAAATCTTCAAAAGACTCTTTCATCCGACAGATGACACCGTAGGCCGGGGCCGTCTTGTGGAAACGTTCGGTTAGACTCAACTCTTCATTCTCAAGAGGAATGGTTTGCTGTTTTTCCTGTTTTTGCTTCTCCCTTCCTCTTGTTCTCAACGCGGAGAGTCTTTTGCGACTTTTCGCCAGATTCTACAGCAACCTTTCAGGAAACCAAGGAACAGAGGAAGCTTCTCATGCAGATTTTAATGCTCGGCTGGGAATTCCCCCCGCACATCAGTGGAGGTCTCGGCACAGCCTGCTTTGGCATGACCCAGGCTCTCGCGCAAAAAGGAGCCAAAGTCATTTTTGTGCTGCCAAAGACCAGCAGCGCAGGCGATCCCGGCTTTTTGAAACTGCGTTCGGCCAGCGGTACAGTCATTAATTATGAAGCGGCCAGAAGAATGCAGTCAGTCGGAGATAGCGTCTGGCAGGACAATATTCGTTTTCTGCCGATCATGAGTCCGCTGACGCCCTATCTTACGCCGGAAGCCTATACCAAAGCCCTCAAGGAGCTTCACCAGTCCACTCGTTTTTCTGAAGAAACCGCTATCAGCCATGGCACGTTCACCTATCAGCTCAAAGGTGGCTATGGTCCTGGCCTTATGGAAGAGGTCTACCGCTATTCACGACTGGCCTGCGCTATTGCTCTTCAGGAAAAGTTCGACGTTATCCACGTACACGACTGGATGACTTATCCAGCAGGTCTCCTGGTCAAAGCCCTCACCGGCAAGCCGCTTGTTTGCCATATCCACGCCACGGAATACGATCGCAGTGGCGAGAATATCAACACGCAGGTGGCAGCCATTGAGCGGGCGGGCCTGCTTGGCGCCGACCGTGTGGTGGCTGTGAGCCGTCTGACACGCGATGTGGTTGTGCAACGCTACGGTGTCCCCCGTGAAAAAGTCACGGTGGTCTATAACGCCGTAACTCGCCCAGAAATCGAGCATCATTATGTCATTCCACCGCGCTTAAGACACGAAAAACGCGTGCTCTTCCTCGGCCGCGTCACCTATCAGAAGGGCCCTGAATATTTCATGGAGGCCGCGCGCCTTGTCCTGCAGAAAGTGCAGCACGTACGTTTCTATATGGCCGGCAGCGGCGATATGCTGCCAGGCCTGATCCGTCGGGCCAGCCAGCTGCGCATTGGCCGGCGTTTCCATTTTGCCGGTTTTCTGCGCGGTGAAGAAGTCAACCGCATGTTCGCCCTCAGCGACCTCTACGTCATGCCCTCAGTTTCAGAGCCCTTCGGTATCACGCCGCTTGAGGCCATGCTCTATGATGTCCCGGTTCTGCTCTCCCGTCAGTCAGGCGTCTCTGAAGTGCTCCATCACGCCCTCAAGGCCGATTTCTGGGATACCCGCGACATGGCCGACAAAATCTGCGCTGTGCTTCAACATCCGGCTCTGGCTATGGAAATTGTGCAGAATTGCCGCGAAGAGATGAAAACCATTCGTTGGGAAAATGCCGCCGAGCAGCTTTTGAGCATCTACCAAAGTCTCACGGGAGGAAACTAATGGCTGCGATCTGTCTCTGCCTGGCCATTCATGAGCCCTACTACCTGCGCCGCTACACCATTTTTGATGTGGCGGGAAACAGTCTTTATGAAGACGACGACCGCAGCTGCAATATGGCGATGCAAAATGCTCAGAGCTGTTATCTGCCCACCAATGAAATTCTTTACCGACTCATCCAGCGTTTCAAGGGGGATTTCAGAATAGCCCTGAGCGTCTCGGGTTCTGCTCTGGATCTCTTTGAACAGTACACCCCTGAGGTCATTGATAGCCTCAAGGCTCTGGCTGAAACGGGTTGTGTGGAATTTATCAGCGAAAGCGGGCCACACAGCCTGGCCTGCCTCTATTCCAAGGAAGAATTTGTCCACCAGGTCCAGGAGCATACCCGCAGAATCCGTCGCACCTTTGGCAAAATTCCCAATACCTTCCGCAATTCGGAACTGCTCTACGGCAATGATCTGGCTCAGGTTATTGAACAGTTGGGCTTTTCCACAGTGCTCACCGAAGGCTCTCCCCAGCTCCTGGGCTGGCGTAATGCCAATTTTGTCTATGCTTCCTCTGTTGCCCCCCAGCTGCACCTTCTGCTGCGCAACGCCGATCTTTCCACGGATATCAGCCAGCGCTTCAGCCAGAAGAGCTGGGACCGCTGGCCGCTGACCGCTGACACGTTTGCCGGCTGGTGCGCCAAAATCGGAGAAAACGCCGATACCATCAATCTCTTTCTGGATTTTCACGTTTTCGGTCTGCGCAATACAGTTGAAAGCGGCATTTTCTCCTTCTTGGAAGCCCTGCCTCAGGCCATCTTACAGCATAAACACTTACATTTCCTGACCCCCAGACAGATCATCAAAAAATATCCTGTCAGCGACACCCTGGCTGTTGCTGAATATCAAAGCTGGAACGACGAAGGCTGCGATCTCAAGGGCTGGCTTGGCAATGAAATGCAAAAAGATGCCATCAAGGAGCTCTACAGTCTGGCCAAGAGAATCCGTAGTCTAGGGGATGAAAATCTTCTGCACGATTTCGAACGCCTGCAGACATCGGACTATTTCCATTATATGTCCACACGCTGGTTTTCCGAGTCTCAGCCTGACCGTCCCAATCCTTATCACAGTCCCTATGATGCTTATATTTCCTATATGAATATCACCAGTGACTTGACCGATCGACTGACCAAACTTGAGGAAGCCAAAAGATCCTCGCGCACACTCAGGAACAAAGCCGCTTCTTCGTCACAGACCGCCAAGGCGCAAAACATTGCTTCTGCCAAAAAGACTTCCGTCAGCGCCAGCGGCGAAAAAAAGCCAACCCGGAAACGGAGCCTGAGCAAATCGCCAACGCAGAAACGTGTGCCTAAAAAAACCAGCCGTTGATCGTTCTCTCCTGGAGATATTGCATCACTCTCCACGCAATCTGAACCAGATCCTCTTACCGTACTCAAGTTAAGGAGAAGACTCTATGGAGTTCAACAACGCGCCAGTGACCCTTTTCGAAGTTAGCTGGGAAGTCTGCAACAAGGTCGGCGGAATCTATTCTGTCGTCAGTAGCAAGGCTCTGAAGTCGCGCGACATTTTCAACGACAGATACTATGTCCTTGGTCCTCTTCTCCAGCACAATTCAGGTTTTGAAGAAACCGACGAACCGATCTGGGATAAAATCCGAGCTGCCCTCACAGAAAAAGAAATCACGGCCAAGCTCGGCAGATGGATGATTCCCGGCAATCCCCGGGCAATCCTTGTGGATTTTGCCAAACGCTACGATTCCAACCAACTGCTCTATGAGCTGTGGAAAAACTTTGGTGTGGATTCGCTGTCGGGCGGTTGGGACTATATTGAACCGGTGATGTTCTCCACGCTCTGCGGAGAAGTGATCGGAGCTATTCACGAGGCCAAAGTCGTCCCCAAAAACGGGCACTCAGTCGCGCTCTTCCACGAATGGATGTGTGGTGCTGGTCTGCTCTGGCTGAAAAAGAACCATCCCAGTGTGGGCACGGTCTTCACAACCCATGCCACCATGCTCGGGCGAGCCATGGCTGGCTCAGGCAGTGATATTTACTCCAATCTGCGCAACATCAATCCTGCAACTGAAGCCGCCGCGCACAATATCACGGCCAAATGGTCCATGGAGAGCACCAGCGCTCGCGAAGCCGATGCCTTTACCACGGTGAGCAATATTACCGGTGAAGAAAGCGCCGTTTTCCTCGGTCGCCAACCCACGGTGATCACCACCAATGGCCTCGACATGCGCGTTATTCCCGATTACTCACAAAAGCGTGACATCCCCAACCAACATCGCGCAAAGATTCTCGAAGTTTCTCAGCGCTTTTTGCGTACCGATCTGCCTGAGAATACCAAGATCATCGCCATTTCCGGCCGTTATGAGTACCACAATAAGGGCGTGGACATTTTCCTGGAAGCCATCGCGCGCGCCAATGTCAATCTCGCCGGCAACAATGACACCTGCATTCTTGCTCTCTGCCTGGTCATGGGCGGACACACGGGTGTCAATGAAGACGCCATTTCCGGTAAGCCCGATGCCTCTGACAATGGACTCCCCTTCCTCTGCACCCACTTTGCCTGGAATGCGCCCAATGACGCCATTATCACCAATTGCCGACGTCTCGGACTGAACAATCGCGCAGCAGATCATGTCAAAGTGATTTTTGTGCCAGCCATGCTCGACGGCAATGATGGCTTTTTCAATATGAAGTATGAGGAAATCCTGCAGGCCTGCGATGCCGGTTTCTTCCCCTCATGGTACGAGCCGTGGGGCTATACACCGCAAGAATCGGCGGCTTGGGCTGTGCCCACCTTTACGACAGATCTTTCAGGCTTTGGTATCTGGGCCAAGCAGAAGATGCAGGAAGACGACTGCGACTATCCCGGCATCAAAATTTTGCCCAGGCGCGGTCGCAGCTTTTCTGAATGCGTGACCGTGCTGCATCAAAATCTGCTCGACCTGACCACCAGCACACCTGAGGATTTTGCTGTACTTCGCCGTTCAGCCAGGCTTTTGGCCACCAAGACTGACTGGAACTTCTTCTACGACAATTACTGTAAGGCCTTCTCTGTGGCGCTGAGCAAGGTCGACGCCCGCGTTGAGCGCCCCTCTTCAGCGCGTGAAGCCTTAAACCGCGTGCTCACAGCCTCATCCTCGGCGACACCTTTCTTGCGCTCCATTCTGGCGGTCGCCGAAATTCCCAAGGCCCTGATCCGGCTGCGCGATCTGGCCCAAAATCTTTGGTGGTGCTGGAACAATAAGGCCAAAACCCTCTTCAGTGATCTCAATCCCCAGGCCTGGGCCAAGAATCACAATCCCATCCAAGTCCTCGAAGAAACCGATCCTGAGCGTATCAACGCCATGATCTACAATCAGGAGTACATGAAGTGTTACGATGAGGTTGTGGCGGCTTTTGACAGTTACATGGCGCAGCCTCTGCATGCCCAATCCGATCATGTCACTCCCAAGCATCCCATTGTCTATTTCTCTACGGAATACGGCCTCAATGAGTCGGTACCCATTTACTCGGGTGGTTTAGGCGTACTTTCGGGCGACCACTTAAAGTCCGCTTCAGATTTGGCCATTCCCCTGATTGGCATTGGCCTGCTCTACCGCAAGGGCTATTTCAAACAGTACATAGATCTCTCAGGCCGCCAGGTTGCCGAATATCCGGTCAATAAGTTCGCCCATCTTCCCATCCGACCCATGCTCAGTGAAGAAGGTGAGCCACTCATGGTGCAGATTGATCTGCCCGGCCGCACCCTCTACGCGCGCATCTGGAAAATGCAGGTGGGTCGTATCCCCCTCTATCTGCTTGATTCCGATGTTGACAAAAACACGCCGGAAGACCGCGAAATCACGGCCAATCTCTATGTGGGTGACCGTGAAACCAGGCTTCTGCAGGAAATTCTGCTCGGCATCGGTGGTATCCGCCTGCTGCGCAAGCTCAATCTTGAGCCGCATGTCTATCACATGAATGAAGGTCACTCGGCCCTGCTCGTCATTGAGCGCCTTACCGAATGCATGAATATGGGCATGAGCTATGCTGAAGCCTCCAAGCGCGTTTGCTCCAACACGCTCTTCACTACCCATACCCCGGTTGCTGCGGGCAATGAAGCCTTCTCGCTGGAAATGATGCAGCGCTATCTGGGCAGCGTGGCCGCCCGTCTTGGTCTTTCCTGGCAGCAATTTGCCCAGCTCGGTCAAATGGAAGGCTCCAATCCCCAGCAGTTTGAAATGACGATCCTCGCGCTGCGTTTCTCGCGCTGGAGCAATGGTGTCAGCCGTCTGCACGGAGTCGTGGCCAGGCATATGTGGAATAAGCTCTGGAAAAACCTGCCACTGACCGAAGTTCCCATCTACCACGTCACCAATGGCGTGCATACGCCATCGTATGTGGGTATGCAGATGGAAGAGCTGCTCAATCAGTATCTCGGTCCGGATTGGCTGAGTGCGCCGCCGGAGTCCCCAATCTGGGAAGGCATTGACAAGATTCCCAACGATGAATACTGGACCGCCAAGATGACGCAGAAAGAGGAGCTGCTCAATCTGCTACGCGAAAGCAGTCTCGATTTTGCCCAGAAATTCGGCATGAACACGAGCAAAATCAAGGCCATGGAGCGACTGCTCTACCCCTCGACCCTGATTATTGGCTTCGCCCGACGTTTTGCGCCCTATAAGCGCGCAACTCTGCTCTTTGCCGATCCCGATCGTCTGGCCCGCATTTTGAACGATCCGGCCAAGCCTGTCTGCCTGGTCTTTGCTGGCAAGTCACATCCTGCCGACGAAGCCGGCAATGATCTGATTCAAAAGGTGGTCCAGGCCTGCTGCGACCCGCGTTTCCTGGGCAAGATCTTCTTCATCGAGGATTACAATCTGGGTATTTCGCGTGTTCTCTCACAGGGTTGCGACGTCTGGCTGAACACACCGCGCAGACCGTACGAAGCCTCAGGGACCAGTGGTATGAAGCTTCCGGTCAATGGCGGCATCAACTTGAGTATTTCCGACGGCTGGTGGTGCGAGGGCTATAACCGCCGTAATGGCTGGACCATAGGTCCTGTGGTGCGTACGGAGTTGCCCAAGGACACGCAGAACGACTACGCCGACGCGGAATCTCTCTATAATCTTCTGGAACATGATGTCATTCCGCTCTACCACGACGTGGATGAGCATAAGTTGGCCAAGCGCTGGATCGACATCTCCAAGAACTCCATGAAGAGCTTGACGGCCAAGTACAATTCGGCCCGCATGCTCAACGACTACTGCCGCGAGGCCTATCTTCCGGCCGCCGAGCGCAGAGATCGTCTGGCCGAAGATGACTGGAAGCTACTGCGCGAAGTGGTGAACTGGGAACAGAGTCTGCCCAGCCGTTTCAGGACCATCAATATGGAGAAGATCGAAATTCGCGGGGCCGACGGCTACACCATGGTCTGCGGCGAACCCATCGAAGTCAATCTCCATCTCCATTTGGGCGAAATGCGTCCCGAGGAAATCGAAGCCCAGCTGGTCATCGGCCTGGTGCACGGCAATGGCAACTTTATCAAGATGCCCACAGTTCTGCCCTTACAGGCTGAGCCGGCTGATCACGGAACCGATGGCATGGATTATTCCATCAGCTATACGCCGACAACAAACGGCCATTATTGCTACGGCATCCGTGTTGTTCCCGTCCATCACGGACTGACATCTTGGCTCGAAACCGGCCTTGTGCTCTGGGCCTAAGAACGAACAAAACGCATAAAAATACGAGGAGGGATGGGCTTGCCCATCCCTCCTTTGCTATCAAAAACACCTTCAGGCCCGGCAAAAACGCCCCCGAGCCGGCCGCATTGTTGGGTCCTTTCCCTAAACGTAGGGATCCGCGCTTTCCAGATACCTGGTCACATAATCCCTTACTCCCTGCTCGAGCGAGACAAAAGAGATCGGGCACTGGTACTCCTTAAGCCAGTGCATATCGGCGCAGGTATAATTCTGATAATGCGCTGAAAGATTGTCAGGCATGGGCTGATAGACAATGTTCGTTTCCCGCCCCATGGCGGCAAAAACAGCACGCCCGAGATCATTGAAACTGCGGGCCTGGCCTGTGCCGACATTGTGAATACCGCAGATGTCTGGATTTTCCAAAAGCCAGGCGATGAGCGCTGTGCAGTCCTTGACATAGACAAAATCGCGTTTCTGCTCACCGTCAGAGAGATCCTTGGTGTTGGAAGCAAATAGACTGAGCTGACCACGCCTGCGGATTTCCGCGTGTGCCTTGAAAACCACACTGCTCATGGCCCCTTTATGGTATTCATTGGGGCCGTAGACATTGAAGAATTTCAGACTGGCAATACGGTTGTCCAGGCCTTCGCGCAACAGCCAGAGATCAAGCAAATGTTTGGAATAGCCGTAGATATTCAGGGGCCTGAGTTGGCCTATCAGGTCCTGATCATCGGAAAAACCCAGACTGCCGTTGCCATAGGTTGCGGCGGAGCTGGCCACAATCATACGGATGTCATGCGCCACAGCATAACGGCAAAGATCCTGGCTGTAATGAAAATTATTGTCCATGAGAAAGTCAGCATTCTCCTGCGTTGTCGCCGAACAGGCGCCAAGATGGACAATAGCACTTACCGAAAAAGGCAGGGCATCACGCAGGAGCAGTTCTCGAAAACGCTCCCTTGGCAGATAGTCCACATAGCGACGCTTGACGAGATTGCGCCATTTCTCACTTGTGCCTAAATGATCAACGACAAGGATATCGTCGATCCCTACCATGTTCAGCTGCCACAAAAGTACGCTGCCGATAAAGCCTGCACCGCCAGTTACAACAAGCACGCTATCTCCTTTTGCCTATACTTGACGTAAGACTATGTCAGAAAAAAATTTGCTACTTCCGCGCAGAAATGGTATCCCCAAAGCCCTCTGTCAGGCAAGTTAGCGCCTGACCATCATACCAGCCCAAAAGGATTTCTTATGCAGATATGCCTTGCCTCTTTTGACGATCACGAAATCATGCTGGAACTGCGAGCAGGGCTAGTTTATATTGACGGAGAAGTGCAGCCCATCAAACATGTGACGGAAGAAGAGATCCAAGACTTCGCCGCAAAGCTCGAGGCTGTTCCCGTAAGCGACGATCCTGGCTTAGCTGCCCTGCTCGACGCCAAGAGAGCAGAAATTCTTGTCTCCCTGCTGGGTCGGGCCGTAGGCGAGGAATGTATCGATTTTCTCACTAGCCTGCTCGACAGACTGCATTTTAATGTGCTGCACTATCTTGACGAAGACCATAGCTGTGAGTGCCATGACCATGAACATGCTTGAAATCATTGACCTTCACGTCAGTATCGGAGGCACACCGGTTCTCAAGGGTGTGAATCTGACCATCAAGTCGGGAGAAACCTTTATCCTCTTTGGTCCCAATGGCTCGGGCAAAACGAGTCTTTTGATGACATTGATGGGTGTTTCCGGCTACCAGGTGACGCAGGGAAAGATTCTTTTCAAAGGCCAAGACATCACCGAAGCCCCCATGTATGAACGTGCTCGCCTGGGCATCGGAATCTCCTTTCAACGTCCTCCGACCATCCG
The DNA here is from genome assembly GCA_024699605.1 of Desulfovibrio sp. Taxonomy (GTDB): domain Bacteria; phylum Desulfobacterota; class Desulfovibrionia; order Desulfovibrionales; family Desulfovibrionaceae; genus Desulfovibrio. The sequence continues at coordinate 50,247 of JAILPJ010000071.1, forward strand.
GGGCCTGCCCACAGGAAAACTCGTCGAACTCTGTGCCCGCAAGCAAAAAATCGACATCCCGGCCATGGCCCGAAAGCTCAATTTTGACACCTTTCTCGAACGGGATGTCAATGCCGGCTTTTCCGGCGGAGAGATCAAACGTTCTGAGCTTTTGCAACTCATGGCCCAGCGGCCCGATCTGATCCTCTTTGATGAGCCGGAAAGCGGAGTCGATCTGGAAAATATGGCCCTTGTGGGCAATACCGTACATGAATTGCTTGAGGGAGATGGTCCCAAAGGCGCCAGCCTCAGACAATTGGGTCGCGTGCGCCACACCTGTGGGCTGATCATCACGCATACTGGCTATATTTTGCAATACGTCAATGCCCACCGCGGCCAGGTGCTCTATCACGGCAAACTCTGCTGTGAAGCCAATCCTCACGAGATTCTCAAACATATTCAAAAACATGGCTATCACGAATGCCTGCGCTGTCTGTCCACAGACGACAAGGAGCTACGCTGATGAGTGTCGATCTTTCGCGCTATTCCTTCAATGCCGGAGAAAAGACAGGACCCCTTGCCGATCTCGGCCTTCTGCCGAAAATGGATCAAGTCAGGCTCATAGAAGCCGGCATCAATGTGCAAGACCACAACGTCAGTGGTGCCTTTATGCAGATCAACCGTGAAGGTGTGCACTGCAATACGCGCCATGAAGGTGTTGAACTTTTGAGCATTCAGGCTGCCTTAAAAAAATACGACGGCCTGCCCAGGCATTTCTGGCATCTACTCGATCCCGAGGCTGATGATCTGGCCAAAACAGCCAAGGAAACCCTTGGCGGCGGCTATTTTATTCGCGCAAAAAAAGGCGTGAAAGTCACTGAGCCTCTGCAGTCGTGCATGTTTATTAAGGGAGCACGGGTTGGCCAGAGCGTACACAATATCGTTATTGTGGAAGAAGGCGCGGAATTACACATTCTCAATGGCTGTGCCACCTCAAAATCTACGGAGGAGGCTCTGCATCTGGGTTTTACCGAGTACTATGTGGAAAAAGGCGGCAAGCTCACGTTCACCATGGTGCACAATTGGGGCGAGAACGTCACGGTCCGCCCGAGATCAGCCGGCATTGTGGAAAGCGGAGGAGAGTTTCAAAGCAACTACATCCTGCTGAAAACAGTGGGTGATCTTTCCATGTACCCGGTGATCAAGCTTGTGGGCGAAAATGCGGTTTCGCGTTTTAATTCCGTGATCGTCGCTCCCAAGGGATCCAATCTCGACTGCGGCAACAGAATTGAACTCAATGCGCCCAATACCCGCGGAGAAGTCATCGCCCGCGTTCTGACAGTCGGCGGCAAGGTGGTCAGCCGCGGCTATATTGGTGCCCAGGCCACACCGGTCAAAGGTCATCTCGAATGCAAAGGCCTCATTCTCGGTGGTGGTTCCATCCACACCATTCCTGAACTCTTCAGCTGCCAGGATGGCGTTGAGCTCTCCCACGAAGCAGCTGTCGGTAAAATAGCCCAAGAGGAAATCGAATACCTCATGGCTCGCGGTCTTGATGAAGATGAGGCGGCCTCAACGATTGTCCGAGGCTTCCTCAATGTTGACATCATGGGCCTGCCTGAGCAGCTCAAAGACGCTATGAACGAGCAAATCGCAACGCTCAATTCCAGCGCAGCCCTCTAAAGGCCCTTGACGGCCATGAAGACCCTCGACTATAGATAAGACATTGGGCCTGTAGCTCAATTGGCAGAGCCTCCGGCTCATAACCGGCAAGTTCCAGGTTCAAGTCCTGGCAGGCCCACCAGCCCGACAAAAATAGCCCTTTCCAGGGCTTTTTTTGTGCCTAAGCTTCCCCCTGGAAGCCCTCCAACCGACAATGTTCCGCAGAAAAAAAAGCCACGGTTCTGATCCCGTGGCTCTCAAGCGCAGCTAAACTGTCACACGAACCTCGATCCCGCAAAGGCCAATCCACACGGCACAAAATCATGCGAGCTCGTGCTATGCGAACTCCACCGTCCAGCTATTGACGCATAAACTGCATGGTTTCACCGTTGGGCGAACTGATGATCAGGGTATTATCCCGAATCAGAGCCCTGTGCTCGCCATTACGGCCAACGCCGGTACCGCCAGTGATATGATAGCTGAGAATATTGTTTCTGAACGAAAAGTCGCCACTTTCAATTTTGCGACCCTTGAGGAAAAACTGATACTTGTTGCCGTGAAACACAAAGCGGGCATCACCCTGTGCTGTAGGACTCACCCAGGAACCTTCAAGCGGCGTCTTGGCAGCGCGGGCAAAATCGTCAAAGCCCGTATCACGGGACCGTTGTCCTTGATCGCCAAAACCTGGAATAGGCGCACGCTCCTGGCTTTTGCCCGGATAGCGCACAAGACGGATATCGTGATCCAAAACCAGCGTATTGCCAGAAAGTTCATAGTGAAAGTCAAGGACCTTGTCCTTTTCAAGACGCAGCTGCAGACTGTGGCCACGCGTACGCCATAGACCGTAAAGTTCCTGACTGTTCATGCCCATGGCACAGACATTGTGCATAAACACGAGCACAAGCTCATCCTGCCCCCGTCGACCTACCCAGGCACCCTGAAGCGGAGATGAGGCCGTCTCACGCATATTCTGCTCAAGACGTTCAAGGAGATCTCGGCCTTGTCGGCTCAATTCAGGCCGGGCAAACGTCAACGCTGGCAAAAGCAAAAGCGTGCACAAAACAAGACTGACTGCAGATAGTGCGCGATGCATCGTTCCTCCCATGCTCGGCAAAAAAAATACCAACACGCCACACACGCTGTGCGACAAAATCAAGACGGCCTACACGCCAAACGCAATGCCTGTACTTTTGACCGAAACGCTTTTTGGCTCGGCCAGCAGTCGCCAAAGGGAGACTCCTTGATGGGCAAAAAGCTGAAGCGAGATGATCACGCAAAGCGTTTTTGCTTGGCACAGGCCAATCTTAGCGGGCTCCCTTGGGGAAAAGGACTACACCAATCGTTTTAAAAATAATATGTATATCCAGGAGAAGCGACATATTCTTAATATAGTAAAGATCATATTCCAATTTACAGCGCGCGTCTTCCTCACTGGCGCCATAGGGATAGCAAACTTGAGCCCAGCCTGTGAGTCCTGGTTTCACCGTATGTCGCATGCTGTAGTAGGGGATAGTCTCTTTCAACTTCTCCACAAAAGCCATACGCTCAGGTCTGGGCCCAATAAAACTCATATCGCCTTTGAGAATGTTCCAGATCTGCGGCAGCTCATCTATACGGACCTTTCGGATAAAACGGCCGAAACGCGTAACGCGACTGTCATTGGCTTTGGCCCACACTGCGCCGTTTTTTTCCGCATCGGCGCACATGGAACGAAATTTATACACCGTAAATTCTTTTTCAAAGAGGCCTACACGATCTTGCCGGTAAATGACAGGACCTGGAGACTCAAGTCGGATGATAATGGCTGTAATGAGCATGACAGGAGCGGTGAAGACCAAGAGCAGAAGAGAACAGAGCACATCAACGGCACGCTTCAGACGGCGCAGTGAACCGCGTGTATTTAAGGAAAAGCCTTCGGAAAGCAGCAGCCACTCTTCCGTAATCTGTGAAAGCGGCAAGCGTTTGACCACGTGCTCGTAAAAGGAACGGATATCCACCACCATACGCCCACCGAGCTTGGCCATCAAAAGATCATGGGCAATATCATCATCAATGGGGGCATCAGGCAACAGCAGAATCATGGTGGCATGCTGTTCCTGAGCAATGCGTAAGGCATCAAAAGGTGCTCCCAGGCAGGGACCAGCTTCCGCTCCCTGCCCCTTTTCCCCCACATAACCAAGAATTCTGGCCTTGGGCAGACCTTCCTGCAAAAGCTGACGGACTTTACCGGCCCGATCAACCCCCACGAGCAAAATGCGCAAGGGATGGGTTAAGCTGTCGGCATTGCGATAGTAAAACCAGCGCCAGGCCAGACAAAAGGTTGAGGAGAGCAAAAAAAGCAGTCCCAGGGTTTCTCGGTCAAAACGCCAGTGGTCAAAGGCATAGGAGGCCACTGTGCTTGAGAGAATGCCAAGCACACAGCCCACAAGCAAGCGCCCCAGGCTTTCCTTAAAGTCCTCAAAACCCACCTTATAGGCGTCTGTGATATAAAAGAAAAGAAGATAGAAAAATATGGTGAATAGCGAGGCACCGGTATAGTCGAAAAAGACATTGAGATCACTGGCAATAGTCAGAAGCCCGGTCACAGCGAGAGCTAAGAGCAGGCAAAAAGCATCCAGGGTCTGCAAGAGAGCTCTGCGATAGGCACTAATCATCTCTCTCCTCCTCAAACCAGTCCCATTTCTTGCAGAATATGGGCCGCAACAACTTCGGCATCAAAAAGCGTTTGCGCACGTTTGCGTCCATTATTGCCCATGACCTGCACCTGTTCAGGATGTTCACAAAATTCTTCCATAGCCTGCTTGAGGGCCTCGACATCACGCACGCTGACCAGCCGGCCGTTTTCTCCGTCAACGACCACTTCACGGCAACCAGGAGCATCGCTGACAATGGCGGCCCGTCCCGTACTCATGGCTTCCATGACGGCCGTGGGCGTACCTTCCCGCCACGAGGGCAAAACAAGCACATGACACGCTCGAAGATAGGGACGAACATCCTGCGTCTGTCCAAGATACTCAATAACACCGGCCTTTTGCCAGCCTAAAACTTCATCCACGGGCACACAGCCAGGTCCGTGCTCTTCCGGACCGAGAATCTGAAAGCGGGCTTTGGGGAAACGCGCCTTGACGGCACGGGCTGCAGCAAAATACTCACGCAGCCCCTTGGCTTCAAGCAGGCGACCAATGAGCAAAAAGACCGGATTCTCCGCCTCGGGCAAAAGCGGGGGAGCATAGGCAAAACGCGCTGTATCCACGCCAGTGCCCCGAGCAAAAAGCACTCGGGCCGATTCATCGAGAATACCTTGGCTTTGAAAAAGAGCCGCATCATCGGGATTTTGAAAAAAGATTCCTTGGGCAAAACACAAGGAATGCCGATAGAGGAATGCCGTGAGAGCATGCAGCAGACGCTTGGCGGCTGAATCCGCCTCAAAGGTATAGCCTAGGCCGGTAATCGTAGCATAAATATGCGGGACATGCCGCAGACGAGCTGCCAGACAGCCGTAGATCACAGGTTTGATGGTGGAAGTGAAGAGCACCTCACAGTCTTCTTCCCGCAGAATTCGTAAAAGCTGCAAAAAGGTTTTGATATCCTGAAAGGGATTGAGCCCCTTACGGGCAAGATAATAGGTGCGCACGACCCCGTTTTCTGCAAGTGCGTCTAAGTCTGAAGCCTCACCGTCAGCCGGGACGCAGACAACGACCTCATGACCGGCAGCCCGCATCTGACGCATCAGCACGGTCCAGAAATTGCGTACGGCCCGGGCCTGATTTCCCAAAACTAGTACTTTCATCAGCTATTTCAGCGTGGAGCCTCTGTTCCGAGGACTGGGAGGAAACGCTGCCTCCAATAACGATATTTTTGGCCATTTCTAGCCACACGAGCCTGTGTCTAACGCCTATCAGCCCAGCCTTTCCCTAAGACGGCAAAGGAAATTTGATTGCCTTGTGGCTATCACCTTTTCCCGCCTTTCTCAAGCGCAGCGGGCAGGCTTGCATAGCGCTTCGAAATGCTCTAAAGCTTGTCTTTTCGGGTTCCTCTTACGTTTGTGAGGGATTTGCCAGTACAAGGCTTGTCCTCTCCAAGCACAGGTTCTCGCTTCTTCGCCACAGTCCAAGAAGTTCCCGTCCCCCACGACATGGCCGCAGCCTTGTAGCACTCTCAGAGGTCGGACGGACATGCTGATCAATACAGGAAAAACAACGGAGGCAGCGTTTCCTCTCAGGCTTTGCGTCTGAGGTTTTCACGCTGAAATACGTAATGACCGCCTTTACTCAATGTTCCGAGCAGATCCAAAAAAAACCTGAACACTGGCTGATCACCGGTGTAGCTGGTTTTATCGGCTCCAACCTTTTAGAAACCCTGCTCAAACTCGGTCAAAAAGTGACCGGCCTCGACAATTTTCTCACAGGCTACCAGAAGAATCTTGATATGGTGGAAAAGCTTGTGGGACCAGAAGCCTGGAAAAATTTTACCTTTATTAAAGGGGACATCCGCGATCTTGCAACCTGCCAAAAGGCCGTGCAAGGAGTTCAACATGTACTCCATGAAGCGGCCCTAGGCTCAGTACCCCGTTCCATTGCCGATCCGCTGCTCTCCAACAGCTGCAATATCGACGGTTTTCTCAACATGCTTTTGGCCGCACGCGATGCCAAGGTGGAGAGTTTTGTCTATGCCGCCTCATCTTCCACCTACGGAGATTCCACAGAACTACCCAAGGTGGAAGACAAAATCGGGCATCCCCTTTCTCCTTACGCGGTCACCAAATACGTCAATGAACTCTATGCGGATGTCTGTGCTCGCTGTTATGGTTTTCAAACCATCGGTCTGCGCTACTTCAATGTTTTTGGTCAACGTCAGGATCCCTACGGAGCCTATGCCGCCGTCATTCCCCAGTGGTTTGCGAGCATGCTGAAGAATGAAACGGTCTACATTAACGGTGATGGCGAAACCACACGCGACTTCTGCTATATTGATAATGTTGTGCAGGCCAATCTTCTGGCCAGCATGGCTTGTGAAACGGCCAAAAACAAGGTTTACAATGTCGCCTTTGGCCAACGCATCACGTTAAACGAGCTTTTTTCAGCTATTCGCGACGAAGTCGCCCGTCACAGGCCCGAGGCTGCTGAGATGACGGCCACCTACCGTGATTTCCGGGCAGGCGATGTCAGACATTCTTTGGCCGACATCACCCGTGCCAAAACGCTTCTAGGCTATGCCCCCACTCATGATGTTCGCTCTGGCCTTCGTCTGGCAGGCGATTGGTACGCCGCCAATCTTTCCTGAACCTTAGGCCAAGGCCGTCAAATCATAGTCGGCACTTTCCACGATATCGGCACTGACCACTTGGCCCGGGGCAACTCCCGGGCCACTGATATAGGTCTGGCCATCCACTTCCGGGGCCTGAAACCAAAGCCGTCCGTTATGCAAGCCTGGCCATTCCTCGTTGACGCTGTCAACCAGAACAGGCAGTCGCTGACCGACATAGCGTGTCAATAATTCCTGGCTCACAGAGCGCTGTATTTCCATCAGCTCATCACGTCGAGCCTGAGCCACCGCCTCGGGTACCTGGTCAGGATAGCTGTAGGCCTTTGTCCCCTCTTCACGCTGGTACGTGAACACCCCGAGATGGGAAAAACCATTTTCTTCCACAAAACGGCAGAGATGGGCAAAATGGGCGTCAGTCTCTCCAGGAAAGCCCACGATACATGTGGTACGAATAACCGCATCAGGCACAATGCGACGCACCCGCTCGACGATGCGTGCGGCATCCTGGGCAAAGGGCCGCCCCATGCGGCTGAGGATTTCGGGATGGGCATGTTGCAGAGGAATGTCAAAATAGGGCAGCAAAGGCGCACCGGTATCGCGCAGAAAACGTAAAAAAGCTTCATCCAGACCCGTGGGATACAGATAGAGCAGGCGCAGCCAGAGTAACGACTCACGTCGGCACAGCTCGCTGATCAGGCTTTGCAACGACTCGCCAGTATCCTTGCCATAATCTGTGACGTCCTGGGCGACAAGATCAATCTCGCGGACACCTTGCGCCAACAAAGCATCCGCTTCTGCGAGGAGAGCGTGACTTGCGCTGGACTTGAGCGGACCGCGAATATCAGGAATGGTACAAAAGGCGCATCTGTGCCGGCACCCCTCGCCAATTTTCAGCCAGGCGTACGAAGGCCCTGTGGACAAAAGACGGCCCCCTTTTCCCGCAGACTGCCCCAACAGGGCTTGACTAAGACGCTCAGGCCAGTGCTCAAGATCGCTACTCTCCAGCCAGAGATCCACTTCCGGGATCTCCTTGGCGAGCTCCTTTGCGCCATAGCGCCCCACAAGGCAGCCGCCCACGGCAAAAAACGGACGTTTTTTCAGATTGCTGATGGCCTGGGCAAGCTGCAGAATGGTCTGAACCGATTCACGGACAGCTGGCTCAATGAAGCCGCAGGTATTCACAAAAATAAGCTGGGCACGCCCTTTCTGTCTGACAAAACGGATCCTGCAGCCCAGAGAGCCCAAGAGACGTTCCGTATCCACCCGATTCTTAGGACAGCCGAGACTCACGGACCACACAGCAAGACTTGTCTCTTTCCTCTGCATCTTGTCACCTCTACACGTAAACGTACGCTTTTTCCCCGAACTTGAAAATCGTTGGTTGCCCCATGCCTGCCAAACGCCTGCTTTTTGCCGTCTCCGGCGCAAGCGGTATGCCACTTGCGGCTTGTGTCCTTGAACATCTGAGAACCATTCCAGAGCTTGAGATTCATCTTCTTATCTCCCAAAGGGCCCGCACAGTCATCGCCCATGAACAGGGTCCTTCTCTGGAAAAACTGGCCCATGTGCTATACGCGGCCGACGATCTGGCCGCCGCTCCTGCCAGTGGCTCATGGCTGTCTCTGGGAATGATTATCTGCCCTTGCTCCATGGCTTCGCTAGCTGCCATAGCCACAGGTTGCGGTACCAATCTCATCCACAGAGCCGCTGACTGCATGCTCAAAGAACGCCGCCCTCTTGTTCTGGTACCGCGCGAAACGCCCCTCAACCGTCTGCATTTGACCAATATGCTTGCCGCCCACGACGCCGGTGCCATTCTCATGCCCTTCATGCCGGCCTTCTACACCGGAAGCTGTGACTTTAACGATCTGGTCAGAGAATTCAGCGGACGCCTGCTGGATCAGTTCGGCGTGGAGCATACACTCTGTAGACGTTGGCAAGGCTCACCAAAAAACCAGAAGATGGACTTCTAACGCCGCAAAGGCTGATTCGGCAAAGGAGAACAACGTGGATCTCGCCCTCAGCAAACGCCTTCTCGTCGTAGGCGATGTGATGCTTGACCGCTACACCGAAACACAGGTGCAGAGGATTTCGCCGGAAGCTCCTGTTCCCGTGGCCAATGTGCAACGTCGCTGGAATGCCCCGGGCGGGGCCGCCAATGTCGCCAGAAATCTTTCCAGACTAGGTCTTGCGGTCACCCTTGTAGGCGCCAGAGCCAATGATCAGAGCGGACAAGAACTTGCCTGCCTGCTCGATCAGGAAAGTATCATGGCGCCGCCTTGCCTCTGCACGGATCGTCCCACAACCTGTAAAAGCCGCATTCTGGCTCGGGGACAGCAGTTGCTGCGTCTTGACGAGGAGTCCTGCCAGCCTTTTTCAAGCGAACTGGTGAAAAAGCTTTGGCAAAACACAGAGCATGCTCTGCCTTGGGCTCAAGCGGTCATTCTCTCCGATTATGGCAAAGGCGTCTTTGCTGAAAGCCCCAAGCAGCCTTCTTTGGCCCGTGAAATCATTGCCCACTGCCGGCAAAAATCCATACCCGTACTCGTCGATCCCAAAGGTTCAGACTGGAGTCGCTTTAGCTACGCCGATTGTCTGACCCCCAATACCCGAGAATTGGCCTGCGTACTCAAAACCGACAACGGCGATTTTGAGCATCTTGTCCAAGAAGCCCTGAACCTGATGCAGTCGCTGAACCTCAGTCGCCTTCTGGTTACGCGCGGCGCAAAGGGCATGGCCATGCTTGAGCGCAACGGTCAAGTCACGGAACTGCCCACCAAAGCCCATGAAGTTTGTGATGTCTCAGGTGCCGGCGATACTGTCATTGCGGTTCTGGCAGCAGCCGTAGCCGAAGGTTACGACTGGATTGAGGCAGCAAAAATCGCCAATGTCGCGGCGGGTATTGTGGTGGCCAAAGTCGGCACAAGCCCTGTTGATCGCGATGAATTGCTTTCCGCTTTGGCATCTGATAACAATTCTTTCTCCATGACGGTCAATGCTCTGAGCAGCAAAATCATGAGCCAGGGACGACTTCTGGAAAAAATTGCGGAATGGCGCAGGCACCACGACCGCATTGTCTTTACCAACGGCTGCTTTGACCTGATTCACCCCGGTCACATCAAACTTGTGCAGGAAGCGGCACATCTGGGAGATCGCCTGGTGGTCGCCATCAACAGCGACGCTTCAGTCAAACGCCTCAAAGGACCCGACAGGCCCATACAGCCGGAAAATGCCCGGGTTCTCGTCATGGCCGGCCTGACCGGTGTGGATGCCGTAATTCTTTTTGACGACGATACGCCACTTGAGCTGATCACAAAGATTCTTCCCGATGTTCTTGTGAAGGGCAGCGACTATCGTCTTGATACTGTGGTCGGCGCCGACATTGTGCAAAAGTCTGGCGGCGAAGTACATCTTGTGCAAATTATTGACGGATTCAGTACAAGCAGGATCGTTTCCGCCTTCGCTCAATAGCTGGGCCTTTCAAGAAAGCCGGGGTCTGCTGCGCATGCGCCTTCGCAGCAGCAAGGAGTTTATGACGTGATACGCAAGGGACCACATATATCAATTGCTCCGAATTATGTGGTAAACCGCATATTGAAGATCAATATCGATGATTTCTCGGAATGGCCGGAATCTGTTCGCAATCTGGCCATCTCCATAGCCGAGGAACTCTTTCTTGTCGCCTACAATCCCTTTATTGATGTCCGCACGGTACGCGCAAGTGTAGACGCGACCTTCGAACGCGAAGCCGTTTCTCTTGCCCATTACTATGCCACGACCATCAGTGAAGGCATCACCATGTTCTGGTCGGCCTATACGGCTGAAGCGGAATATCGTGACAAACTCATTGACGCTCTGAGCGACATTTTACCCACAGAATGCATTCTGACCGACGCCATGTCCCTTGTGGGCATGGCCACAGACGCCACGGATCTGAGAATGGAGCTGCCGCTGCTCGTGGTCGAGCCTGATACCACAGAGCAGGTGGCAAAAATCGTAACCCTCGCCAATGACTTAAAATTTGCCGTCATTCCCCGAGGTGGTGGTTCAGGTATGACCGGGGGCGCTGTGCCCGCCCGCAGACGCACTATCATGTGTTCCATGACGCGCCTGACGCACATTGGCCCCATTGACCTGGATGCGATGACCATGACCTGCCAGTGCGGGGTCATCACACAGGCGGCCATCACCGCTGTTGACAAGGCAGGCGCTCTTTTTTCTGTAGACCCGGCCTCAAAGCAAGCGTCATCCATCGGCGGCAATATCTCGGAAAATGCCGGTGGCCCCAGTGCCTTTGAATACGGAACAACTCTTGACAATCTGCTCTGGTGGCAAATGGTTACGCCGACCGGAGAGATCATTGTTGTGGAGCGTCAAAATCATCCGCGCCACAAAATTTTACCTGAGGAGACCGCGGTTTTTCACGTCAAAGATCGTTTAGGCGGTGTGCTGCGCAGCATTGAACTCAGGGGTGATGAAATCCGACTGCCTGGCCTGGGGAAGGATGTGACCAACAAGGCGCTGGGGGGGCTACCCGGCGTACAAAAAGAAGGCACAGACGGCATCATCACCGAGGCCTGCTTTATTATTCACAAAAAGCCCCATCTCAAGCGCGTGATGGCCCTTGAATTCTTTGGTCAGTCCATGCATGCAGCGGCTGTAGTGGTCAGAGAATTGGTGGCCCTACGCAATAAAATCCGCGAAAACGGCGACTACGCTCATCTATCGGCCCTTGAAGAATTCAACGCCAAATACGTCCAGGCTCTTGAATATCAAACCAAGTCCAAACAGTACGGCGGACAGCCCATCTCCGTGATCATTCTGCAGGTCGACGGCGACGACGCGGCCCTGCTCGACCGCTGCGTCGACGATATTGTCCGCGTCGTGGAAAAGCAGGACGATGTGGACATTATTGTGGCGCACGACGACAAGGAAGCCGAACATTTCTGGGAAGATCGGCACAGACTTTCCGTCATCGCCAAGCGCACCTCAGGTTTCAAGCTCAACGAAGACGTGGTCATTCCCGTCACCAAAATCCCTGATTTTGCCTTATTCCTAGAACAGCTGAATCTCGAATGTACGGCTCAGGCTTATCGCCGAGCTCTGCAGGAAATAGTCCGACTGCCCGGTTTTCCCATCGAAGATACTGAAGTCAATCAGGAATTTGCCGTAGCCACCAAAGCTGCCAAAGGCAGTGTCTCCTCTACGGAAATTTCCGATGATCTCATGCTGCAAGGAGCCCGAGCCTTTCTGGAACGGCTCAAGGAAAAATATCCGCCTCTGGCCAAAAAAATCGCAAAAATTACTGCGTACATGGAAGCCAGCCGCATCATCGTGGCCAGCCACATGCATGCTGGCGACGGCAATTGCCATGTCAATATTCCCGTCAATTCCAATGACCATGACATGCTTGAACGCGCGGAAAAAACCGCTGCGCGCGTCATGAGCCATTGTCAGGAAATTGGCGGTGAAGTTTCCGGTGAGCACGGCATCGGTATCACCAAGATCGCTTTTCTGGCGCAAGACAAAATGGACGCGCTCAGACGCTTTAAGGAACAGGTGGATCCCAGGGATGTGATGAATCCGGCCAAGCTGGTCTTCAGAGAATTGCCTGTCAAACCTTTCACCTTTTCCTTCAACCGTTTGCTCAATGATATCAACGCCAGTGGTTTGCCAGACAAAGAAAAGCTGATCAGTCTTCTGACCTCCATTCAGACCTGCACTCGCTGCGGCAAGTGCAAACAGGTCTGCGCCATGAGCTATCCCGAGCGCTCCATGCAGTACCATCCGCGCAACAAGAATATGATCCTCGGCATGCTCATTGAGGCGGTCTACTATTCACAGGTCGTCACAGGGGAAAGCAATACACAGCTGCTGGCAGCTCTGCGGGACGTAGTTGAACACTGCACAGCCTGTGGTCGCTGTATGGCCAATTGTCCGGTCAAGATTCCCTCAGGTGAAGTGGCCTTGAGTCTTCGGGCTTTTCTCGACCACGAAGGGGCCGGCGGACACCCCATCAAGGAACGTGTGCTAGAATTTTTACAAGAAGACATCGCCAAACGCGTGCCCAAAGCCGCCAAAATGGCCTCTTTGGGTCAAAAGATGCAGAATCGCTTCCTCGGCTTTATTCCCCAGGCCTGGAAAAAACGCTTTGAAAGCCCTCTTTTCTCTGGTCGCGGCCCCAAGATGGGCTATACCAATCTCTACGAAAGCTTGAAACTTGGCCGCGGCAATGTTTTTCTGCCAGAAAAGTTCCGTGAGGGAATGCCCCTTGCCCTGTATTTTCCTGGCTGCGGTGGGGCACTGTTCTACGACCGCATAGGTCTGAGCAGTCTCATGTTGCTCCTCTATGCTGGCTATGCTGTGGCTATTCCGCCCAGACACCTCTGCTGCGGCTACCCTTTGCTCGCCGCTGGCATGGACACAGACTACGAGGATACTCTGGCCGAATGCCGACAGCAGCTTTCTGAAATGCTTCGCAAGCTCAGCCGCAGAAAATTTGCCATTACACTGCTCGTCACGTCCTGCGGAACCTGCCTCGACAGTCTAAGCCGACTAAAGCTTTCCGAATCTTTTCCCGGTCTTGTTCAAAACGATGTGGTCCAGGCCGTATTGCCCAAGCTTGACCAGCGCCTCTTCACCGTGCCTGAAGAGCCTAAGAGCATGCTCTACCACGCTGCCTGCCACTGCGAATGGGCAGGTCTGCACCGTGTCAAAGGACAGACTCAGATTGCCAGCCAGCTTGCTCAAAGCACTGGCTATGACGTGCGCCTGCATCCTGGCTGCTGCGGTGAATCGGGCATGGGCTCGATCACCAGCCCCGCTATCTATAATCAGTTGCGCGCCCGCAAAGAAAAGGCCCTCAGTCAAACCTTTCAAGAAGGGTACGATGGCCCTGTGCTTGTGGGCTGCCCTTCGTGCAAAATCGGCATTGGCCGCTGCCTGATCAATCTTGGGGAAAAACGACAGGTCTTGCATGTGGCCGAATGGCTAGCACGTCTCATCGACGGAGAAGACAGACGGCAGACTTTCCGAAAACGCGTTAACGATACGCGGGGCGAATTGCGGGTTGTGGAGCTTCCGAACTCAACTGGCCGGCAGGAAGAGGCATGAGCGGTGACCTTCTGCTGGCACTCGAAAAGATTGCCATCTACATTGTTCCCGCCCTTCTTGGCATTATTTTGCATGAAGTGGCACACGGAGCCTGCGCCGCCTACCTTGGCGATCCCACGGCCAAATCTCTGGGGAGACTGACCCTCAATCCTCTGCCCCATGTTGATCCTTTGGGTCTGCTGGTCTTTGTGCTGACCAGTCTGACGAGCCCTTTTGTTTTTGGCTGGGCCAAACCGGTACCCGTAAATCCCCGCTATTTTGCCAATCCGGCGAAAGGCATGATGCTTGTGGCCTTGGCTGGTCCTGCCACGAATTTTCTTTTGGCCCTACTCTTTGCCCTGCTGCTCTGGCTGGCAATCGCGCTTTTGCCGGAGGCAGCCTTCACCTCAGCCTTGACATTGACCATCCTAACGGCCATGAAAGCCGGAGTATTCATCAATCTGGCCCTGGCCTGGCTCAATCTTTTGCCTGTTCCGCCTCTTGACGGCAGTCGTATTCTCTCGTTTTTTTTGCCCAGATCTCTCGCATTGACCTATCTGCGCATTGAACGTTACGGACTTCTTCTGTTGATGCTGCTGCTCTTTTCTGGACTGTTGAATAAAATTCTCGTCCCACTGCTTCAGGGCTCGGCCAACCTGCTTTTGGGCTTTCTCGATATCTACGCCTGACAATAGGCATAAACGACAACTATCAGATCATGCGAGTGCTTGGCATTGACTACGGGCTGGAACGCACAGGCCTTGCCGTTTCCGATCCCTCAGGCAAAGTCGTCTTTCCGCTCAAAACCCTGCGTCTGGCCGATTTTGGCACAAGAGCGGCTCTGCTGGATGCTCTTGCCGATACGATTCACAATACCGATGTCGAAGCCTGCGTTGTGGGTCTACCCCTTCCTCTTGAAGGCGAGGAAACACTGATCTGCCGTCAAATCCGTAATGTGACACGACGCCTGATGCGTCGTGTCATGCTGCCCTTTTATTTTATGAATGAAGCCCTGACCTCGTATCTGGCTTGGGAAGACCTCAAACAGAGCGGCGTAAAGGCTCGCAAACGTCGCGACGTTCTGGATCAGCAAGCTGCTGTCCGTATTCTGCAGGCTTTTCTGGCTGAAGCGGAGAAGCAGGGCCCAAGCTTTCTTACGCAGGCGCAGGTCCAAGCTTGAAAGAATCTGCCGAAATGAGAGGATGGCGGTGAAACACCCTGTTCTGCGCGTCTGTTCCCTACTCTTCTTAATCCTATTGTACGCAGCCGGCTATTTAGGCCTCAGGGCCTGGACGTTTCTGCACGAAGCGCCAGAAGCCGATGGCCGTGAGGTTTTTTTCGACGTCTTGCCAGGAGCCCGTCTGGGCAATGTTGCACGACAACTCTTTGAAGCCGGCCTGATCACCGATGAAAAAGCCTTCGTATGGCTTGCTCGTCTCAACCAGGAACACAATCAACTGAAGGCCGGACGCTTTGCCCTGAATACGGGTTGGCTGCCCGAAACCGTGCTGGCAACACTGGTTCATGGCAAACCGGTGCTCTACCGCATCACCGTACCCGAGGGGCTGACCCTCTGGCAAACAGCCAAATTGCTCGAAACACAGGGCTTTGTGCGGGCTGAAATCTTTCTGAATGTGGTCACAGACCCAACGTTTCTCACCAATTGCGGTATTCCCCTGCCCAGTGCCGAAGGTTTTCTCATGCCTGATACCTATCTGCTCAAAAAAGATGAGGCACAGGACAATCCGAAGCCAAAAACAAGCGAAACGACAGAGCCCTCGGTATCTCCTGAACGTAAGCAGGCCACGAACATTGCCCGACGTCTTGTGGATAATTTTTGGAGCAGGGCAGAAAGCCTCTGGCCTGGAAACAAACGGCCACAAGCCGATCAGCTCAAACGCTGGGTGATTTTAGCTTCCATTGTGGAAAAAGAGACCTCCCTTGAAGAAGAGCGAGCACGCGTGGCCGGTGTTTATGCCAACCGACTGGCCAAAAATATGCTCCTGCAGGCTGATCCCACTGTCATTTATGGCTTAGGACAAAAGTTTTCAGGGCGTCTGCTCTACCGGCATCTTGAGGATCTCAAAAATCCGTATAATACCTATCAGCATGCGGGTCTGCCCCCCGGTCCCATCTGTTCCTTTGGCATGAGTGCCCTGAAAGCGGCTATTTCCCCTGAAGCCCACAACTTCCTCTATTTTGTGGCACAAAGCGAAGGCAAGGGACACGTCTTCTCACGCACTCTTGAGGAACACAACAAAGCCGTGCAAAAATACCGGCAGAGCAAAAAGAAGCCCAATTAACGGCCAGAGACGGGCAAAGGATTGAAACCGTGAAGTACATTATTGTGGAAGATTTTTCAGGTCAGGAAGTGCCTTTTATTTTTCCCCGCAGGGTTGATCACAGTGATATGCGCGAGCAGCTTCCCTACGGCAAAATCGTCTCGGCAGGCTATGTCGAGCTTGGCCCTCAGGGTTTTTTCTGCTCAGGCGGTGATCGCGAACTCAACGTCAAGGCAAGGCCTGAAGCTGACGCTCTCATCCTCAAGGAAGCACTGCGCCAACGTCCCAAGGCAAACACTATCTCGTAAGCCTTGCCGCCCATGAAAAATGCGGTCCCTTCAGATCATCAGGCAACGTCCTGCTGTTCAGCCGCCGAAAATTTCTACCTTTTGATTCAAGAGACACTGGGAGGCAGCACGTCCGCCTCGGCGTAATGACGAGATCTCTGTGCTGAAATAGCTCATGAACTTGCCTCAGTCTGGTTTTCTCGTGGCTTCCAACGCCAGCCATGCCGGAAAAACCAGCACTTGTCTTGCTCTGATCGCTGCACTGAACAGACGAGGCCTTATCATCCAACCAGCCAAATCTGGTCCTGATTTCATTGATACCAGTTATCTTGCCGCTTTTGCCCAACGCCCCTGTGTCAATCTTGATCTCTGGCTGCTTGGCAAAAATGGGGTGATGCGCCTTCTGCAACGGCTACAGCGTCAAAACACAGCCCCTGCAGCCGACCTTCTTCTCGTTGAAGGGGCTATGGGGCTCTACGACGGCGGTCTGGGCTCAAGTTTTGCCCTGGCCCGCGCCCTCAAGCTACCAGTACTCTTACTGCTCAATGTTCAAGGCATGGGGGAATCTGTGGCAGCCCTGGCTCAGGGTTTTTTAGCCCAGGCCGAGGGAAAAATCGCCTTTGCAGGCCTGATACTCACCCATACGGGCAGTCATACGCATCAAGCGCTTCTGACTCGAGCCCTTCGCCGCATTACCAAACAATACCGTGTGCCACTTCTTGGTTTTTTGCCAAGATCCGGTTCCCCTCAGATTGCCTCTCGTCATCTTGGCCTTGTGGATATTGCGGAAAGTCTGCCCGAACTTGACCAGCAAGCCATGGCTGACTGGTTTGAAAAAAACGTAGCCCTCGATCGACTCCTCAAAAATCTGCGTATCCCCTGCCAAAAAAAGTCACAGCCGGCTTCTACTCCCTCACTTTGCGTCCAGCACGTGGCATCATCCAAAAAAGCTCGTATTGCCATAGCCCATGACCGTGCCTTTTCTTTTTGCTATGCTGATCTGCCGTTATTTTTCACAGAGCAGGGCTTTGAAGTGCGTTTTTTTTCTCCCCTTATGGATCAAGCTCTCCCTGCCTGTGAGGCTATCTACCTTCCTGGCGGCTATCCTGAACTTTTTGCCCATGAACTTGCTGCAAACAGCAGCATGATCAAGTCGTTGACTTGCGCGCAGGCCGAGAATATCCCCATCTACGGAGAATGTGGCGGCTATTTGTATCTTTTACAGGAGCTTGAGCTTCACAATGGCACAACTGTGCCCATGGCGGGCCTGTTGCCTGGAAAAGCTGTGATTTGTAGCCAACTCCAGGGCTTAGGCTACCGCCTGGGAGATCTGATCTGGGATATTTTTGCATTGGGCCAAACAATTCGGGTACGCGGCCATGAATTCCACTACGCACGAGTGCTTACTCAGAGCACAAGCCCCCTCTGGTTGCTGCACAATAAACAAAAAAAGCCTCTTGGCCCTTCTGGCTGTACCAAAAAATTCACAGCAGGAAGCTTTCTGCATCTTCCCGTAGAAGGCAATCGCAGCTTCTGGCGTGCCTGGCTTTCCCTGGCTAGCCAAGTCAAAGGGAGAACGCCATGCCAGTAACACTTTCCCACGCTCTTGATACAGCACAAAGCCCCAAAGCTATTGAAGAGCGCTCTTTTGCCCTGATCGACGCTATGCTGCCACCTCCCCGGCCCTTTTCGGGACGTCTCTGGGAAATTGCCAGACGTTGCATCCACACCAGCGGCGATACCACAATCCTGGCAGACCTGCGTCTCAGTGAACAAGCGCTGAATAGCGGTCTTGCCGCCTTGCGATCAGGCTGTACCATTTATACCGATACGCGTATGGCCAAGGATGGCCTGCCGCTCAGACGCCTGGCTCCGCTCCAATGCCACACGCTTGCACTCATGGAGCTTGACGGTCTTGAGGCTCTGGCTCAAGAACACGGCACAACCAGAGCCCATGCGGCCGTCAAAAGCATTCAAGATCAACTGGGAGGGCAAATTGTGGTCATCGGCAATGCCCCCACAGCCCTGCTCTGCCTTCTTGACTGCCTCAAACAGGGAGCTCCCTGCCCTGCCCTGATCGTGGGTATGCCCGTGGGTTTTGTCAATGCGGCCCAGTCCAAAGAACTTCTGGCTCAGAGTTCCTATCCCCATTTTACGCTGCTGGGTACCCGGGGCGGATCAGCGCTAGCAGCCTGCTGTGTCAATGCCATGGCCGAAATGCTGCACAACGAGATATGCTGAAACTAACGCCAATCATCTCTCTCTTTGAAGACGGCGTGGCCCTTGGGGTACCAACACCCTGCAACGCTTCTTCCCAACGGCCTAAAACAGGGGGCGCTTCGGCAAAAGAGCTGGGCCTTCAAGCAGCCAGAATGGCGACGAAACAGTCCAGGCTGCTTCATGGACCCTTCTGCCGGCTGAGCGTCGGCTCAGACGGCTATTCATACCAATCCAGGAAAAACAGCGGAGGCGGCGTTTGCGCTCCGTCCTCAATGGCGGGGTTTCCACGCTGAAAAAAGCAAGATGAATGTACTACGAGCACAAACAGCGGGTTTCTGTATGGGGGTCGGCCTTGCCCTAAAAAAACTGGACTCGGCTCTGGCCAAAAGTGATGGACGTAAAATTTCAACGTTGGGCCCCCTGATCCACAATCCTCAGGTACTGGCAGCCTATGAAGCCAAAGGTGTTGTTTGTGTAGAAGACATCGCCTCTCTTGGCATCCACGACTGTGTCGTGATTCGGGCCCACGGTATTCCGCGTGAACGCGAAATACTCCTCCGTCAGAGCGGAGCCTTTGTCGTTGATGCCACCTGCCCAAAAGTCAAAAAGGCCCAGCTGGCCATTGCCCATGCCACACAACATGGCGAAGCCCTGATACTGTTTGGCGAAGCCGATCATCCAGAAGTTCGCGGCCTGATCTCGTACGCCCAGGGGCCGGCCTGTGTCATCGGTGCCGACGACGATCTTCAAAATCTGCCAGTGCCGCTGGAGCGAGGACTGGTGCTGGCCTCGCAAACGACCCAGGATCGCGAAGCGTTTCAACGACTTGAACGCAAAGCGGCCAGTCTGCACCCCGATCTTGAGGTGCTTTCAACCATCTGTGACGCCACGAAACAACGTCAGGAAGAGGCTCGTTCCATTGCCCAGAAAGTCGATATTATGGTTGTCGTTGGGGGACGACAAAGTGGCAATACCCGCAGACTGGCTGATGTAGTGGCCGCCTGCGGCATTGAAACTGTGCTTGTGGAAACAGCCGACGAGCTGGAAGAAAAAAAATTTCGGCAAAAAGCATGCGTAGGCCTAACGGCTGGCGCATCTACGCCGAAAAGCCTCATAGATATGGCCGAAGCACGACTCGCTGCCATGGAGTAAGTGCCGGCAAATTCTCAGTTTTTTATGCCGGCATGCACGCGGAGGAGATATGTCACAAACTGCCATCACCAATATCCTGTTGGAAGCCGGAACCAATGAACTCGAGATAGTGGAATTTTATCTCGATGAAGCGCTTACCGAAGAAGATATTGCTCGCGTGGAAGCTTTGGCCCAGATGGAAGGACATGCCTCCTCGTTGAAAAAGGAGACTTCCAACACTCCGGGCGATTTGGGGAGTTTTCTGCTGCCAGGAGAAAAACAGGCACACAAAACGTTTTATCGCGGCTATTATGGCGTCAACGTGGCCAAAGTGACAGAAATCATTCGCATGCCCAGAGTCACTGAACTGCCGGAACTGCAAAGTCCAAGTGTCAAAGGGGCCTTTAATCTGCGCAACCGCATTGTCCCCCTTGTGGACCTTGGTCAGTGGCTGGGGAAAATTCCGGCCCATGAAAGCCAGGACACCAAAGCCATTGTCACGGAATTCAACAATGTCAATACCGCCTTTATGGTCACAGGCGTCAACCGTATTCACCGTATCAGTTGGGAAGAGGTTGAACCTCCGAACCAGTATGTTTCTAGCGTTTCAAGTGACACGATAGTCGGCGTGGTCAAATTCGATGATCGTATTGTCTTTTTGCTGGATCTGGAAAAAATCGTCACCAATCTCAATCCCCGTCTGGCGCTGCGTCTTGGCGATCTGGGTGAGGACTGGGATGTTTCGCGTGGTTACAAGGCTCTCATCGCCGACGACTCGCCGCTGATTCGTGGCATGCAAAGAGATCTTCTTGAAAAAGCCGGCTATAAAGTTGTCGTCACAACCAATGGACGCGAGGCATGGGAATATCTGCTAGAATGCAAAAAACATGTGGAACAAGAAAAACGTCCACTGCGTGATTTTGTCCAGGTTGTCGTCACGGACATTGAAATGCCGGTGATGGACGGTTTGAACTTAACGAGTCGTATTAAAGAAGATCCCCTGCTCAAGCGACTGCCGGTGCTTATCTTTTCTTCTCTGGTCACCGAAAAACTGCGCCATCGCGGCGAAAGTGTCGGTGCCGACGGACAAATCTCAAAGCCCGAAGTAGGCTCTCTAGCCAGACGTGCTGCCGACCTGATCCAGTCCTACGCTGAAAAATATCCGGAAATGGCCTCTGATCCTGAGCCTAAAAATGCCCAGGTCAACAGTGAAAGCACGGATCCCTCTGAATAGCCAATGAACAGCTGCTTTTTTTTGCTGCCGAAGTCCTAGGACTTCGGCTTTTTTTTGTGCCGCAAGATTTCTTGCGTAAGGACTTACACCGTCTCCTCACAAGCAAATGCGGATGCTTTTGATCTGTATCTCTACGTTTTAGGGAAACGTGGTTGCTCGTTTTCGAGCTAAACGCTCGCACGTTCGCTTTTCTGTTCCTCTGGCAGATCGCTAGATGAAGCTTTTATGTCATTCAAACCATTGCTCCATTGTATCATTCCGT
>JAILPJ010000007.1 GCA_024699605.1 Desulfovibrio sp.
GAAGGCAAGAAGTTTGAATTCGGCTCAAAGCCCTCTTTCGTGATAACCAAAGACAGCTGTGTCATTGTCGGTGTCAAAGATTTTCAGGGTAATCCCCATGACTCTACTACGCTCAAGCCTTCTCTTGACGTCACAACGGAGGCTACTGTGTACGTTGATGAGGCAGAGCTTGTCGATACGCAGTGCGGCTTCGGGGGCATTCTGAAGCGAGATGCCTATCTTTCCCGAAGCACTTCAGACTATAGGGCACATGGGCAATGCCGAACGCCTCGGCTGCGCGGGCAGCGAGCCATTCGTTCGAGGCCTGTGAAAACAGCCCCTGCATCATGTCGGTTTTTACCAGGAAAATGCCTCTTTCATCCCTGATCCAGGACTTGCGCATCCTTCCGTCGGTCGTGAAGTCCGGAGACAGGTACTTTCCGTTGATGTGGTCAATATCCTCGCCGGACAGCAGTATTCCTTCCAGTTCGCTAAAATCGTTTGCGTACAGGTTGATTTCTCCCCACCGACAATCCTCACACTCCTTGCGAATCCAAAAAGCGTCGGTCAAGGAAAGCCCATGGGTTACGGCCAGGATCTCCAGTGGATCCTGAAGCTTGCGCAGTGCTCGGATTTTTCTGACAAGCTTCTGGCCGGTCATTGTGATTCTTGCGTCAAGCCACCTGTCCAGTCGAGCTGCAAGGGGCACGATGGACGGACAACACAAGGCCACAGGAAAACACTCCTCATTTCCGATGAAGGAAATGTTGATTTTTCTTGGCCTCCTGGGGTTATGATCAACCGTGGCGTCGAATGCCAGGAGCGTTTCATCGAACAGCATGAGCTCGTATCGCATGAATTATTCCAGGATTCTTTTTATGGGAAGTCTCCTACGCTATCGATCTGAGCATTCAACAGCACAACGCCGCTGAGTCAAGCATTGGTCTGCATCCCTTGGACGGATAGCGATTGATCGACGATATTCAGGCGTCATGGATCTGGGGTAAGGCTTGTGGCCATGGAGCACCCAGCAACTGATGATCGATGCAGACATAATTTGAGATATGGGGCCGGTAGCGGCAGGCTTGTATTTCTGGGAGGTCTTGAAACGATTTGGGCCAATCGGGAAAGTCGTACGGGGAAATATGGGTGAAGTGTATGTGGCTAGGGGGACGAGGGATGGGCAATATTGTCTTACAAAAATGATAAACAAAAATTGCCAAATTCTATTTTTTTTGATTTACAAACAGTATAAATTTTTATTAGTTATATAGAATTTATTTTATACTCTAAAGCCTAAGTGTGATGCGAAATCTTCGGGCATACTATTCGAATTCAATTGCAAATTTTCTGAGGCAATCTCGCGATGAAGTACTTGGCATTATTCATTCGAACGATATTACATCCTAAACGACAATTCAACAAAGTAATACATGGGAAATTGAAGTTACTATTCTTAAAAAACAGCTTTGCTCTTTCGCTGATGGAAGGATTTTATTTGAGTACACAATTCCAAGAATGGGAAAACGTGTAGATACTATATTGTTAATACAGAATATTATTTTTTTATTAGAATTCAAATGTGGTGATCGCGAGTATCGTACCAGCACATCTGATCAAGTCTATGATTATGCACTTGATCTGCGAAATTTTCAAAAAGAAAGCCATGATAAGCTATTGGTACCAGTTATGGTATCAACAAAAGCGCCCTTAGTTAAAAATACTTTACATGAAAACGATCGCATTCTACAACCATTGTTATGCAATGCAGAAAATATTGCAGAAACGATTAGCATGGTTTGTAATAGTTATAATGAAAAATGTTTTGATTATATTGCATGGGAACATTCAGAATATTTACCAACACCAACTATTATAGAAGCTGCTCAGGCTTTATATCGTGGACACAACGTTCATGACATTACACGGAGCGATGCCGGTGCAGAAAACCTGACTGTGACGACTGATGAAATCAACCGAATTATTGAATATAGCAAAGAGCATCACAGCAAATCTATTTGTTTTGTAACCGGTGTGCCTGGGGCCGGGAAGACTTTAGTAGGGTTAAATATAGCAATACAGCGTTCAGATGCTCAACGAGGAGAACACGCTGTTTTTTTATCAGGGAATTATCCACTAGTTACAGTGCTCCAGGAAGCCTTAGCCCGTGATAACATTGAAAGAGAGAAGGAACGAGGTAATCATCTAAAAAAAGCGGATGCTCGTCGCACCACTTCTGCCTTCATACAAATTATCCACAAATATCGTGAATCATTTGTCGGTAATGATCACGTACCACCAGAACGAATTGCCATTTTTGATGAAGCACAGCGTGCATGGACACATGATCAGATAGCAACGTTCATGCAGACAAAGAAAGGCGTTGCTGATTTTGACTATAGTGAACCGGAGTTTCTTATTAGCACAATGGATCGGCATCGTGACTGGGCAGTTATTATCTGCCTTGTTGGCGGAGGCCAAGAGATTAACACCGGTGAGGCCGGCTTACCGGAATGGTTTGATGCACTGCGACGCTCATTTCCAAATTGGCATGTCTATATTACTCCACAGCTCAATGATGAAGAATATCGCCGAGATTACGCCTGGTCTGAGATGATCGCTGATTTGACTATTTTTGAACGAGAGAAGATGCACCTGGCAACGTCAGTTCGTTCCTTCAGAACACCAGAGCTCGCAACATTTATCAAAGCCATTCTCGATGTAGATACCCAAAAGGCCAAAGAACTTTATCAAAAGATAAAAGACAAATATCCCTTACGTCTTACGCGTAACTTAACTGACGCCAAAAAATGGGTTCGCGATAAATGTCATGGCACGACACGTTTTGGCATGCTTGCCAGTAGTGGGGCTTTACGCCTAAAACCAGAGGGTATATTTGTAAAAAATGCGCTCTCTGTCGAATATTGGTTTTTAAATGGTAAGGATGACGTTCGCTCGAGTTATTACTTGGAAGACGTCGCTACCGAATTCGATATCCAGGGTTTGGAACTCGATTATTCTATCGTTGCCTGGGATGCTGACTTTCGATTTAATGGCTCTGATTGGTCTTACCATAGATTCGTAGGTAAAAGTTGGCAGAATATTACAGCGAAAGAACGTCGATTATATCTGAAAAATGCCTATCGTGTTTTGTTAACTCGATCTAGGCAAGGAATGGTTATTTTCGTGCCAAAAGGTAACGACAATGACACGACAAGAAAGTGCCAATGGTACGATTCTACTTTTAATTATTTGAGCGAAATTTTTGGAAACGAAGTTCTTGGGGATGCTTTATAAAGTATTTATTATAGTTTTACTATAAGTTATTGTGTTTTGTTCAAAGAAGAACTGTTATCGACAATAATAGTAGATGACCAGCTTGTCATTTTCGAAAAAACGAGTTGACTCTCTTAATTCAAGGCTATTACTTTAGTTTGCTAAAATATCTACTATTATGCTTATTGTAAGCTAAATCAATAATTTTGTAGACTAGTCATCATACTTGCTTGCATAGGTATTGTACATAAAATCTTGATCCTCGTTATCAACGTGGCTCTCTATAATAAGTTTTGCAAATTGCAAAAATACAGCTTTAACATCTATAAAGTCTATATCATTATCAATCAGTTCTTTGATATTATCAAGATATTTCTCTATATCTGGGTAGTTATCTTTTGTGAGTTTATCATGTTCACTCGCTTCATTTACATTTTTATATAAAATATTTTCAACTAAAATAATTTTTTGTGTGCCGAGCATTGATTTGATCTGTTGATCTAATTTTTCATTAAATATTGATTGTGTAAAGAATAACTCATTATCAATAAGATAATCTCTCTTATACAACATTTTAAGCTTAAAGTTGGTGAATGCTAGCTTAAGAAGCTCGTTGTAGTCGTATTCTCTCTCTTCATTTTCAGCTTGCTGGCTTGGGTCGAAGAGACAAAGATCTGCTTCGTTATTATTTGCTGTCTCATATAGTTTTTTAAGGTTGCCTGTCCTTAAGATATCGCCTGGTTCTACAAACAAAATATATTTGCCAAGTGCTTCTTTGGCTCCAAGATTTTTAGCCGTAACAATGTCTTTGCTGTCTTCGTTTTTGTAGAAACGAATCCGTTTATCTAGTTCTGTATAATCTTGTGAATTGTCTTCATCGCTATCTTCTTGGGTATTGTCTACGATAATTATTTCAGATGCTTTGAGTTTTTGCTGGCTCAGGCTTTGGATTGTATCTTTAACATTAGAGTTAGTGCTGTCGATTGGCAAAATTATAGAAACAGAAATTACTTTCTCGAAAAATTGCTTACAGTATTTTGCGGGCAAATATTTATGGACTAACGCAATAAAATCATTTCGTAAGGCGCTTGTGTTTTCAAGATTAAATTCCCAGACAAGGCTTTGGACAAACGTCTCATAAAATGTCTCTTCATTAAACTTGTCATATTTCTGAATATTATTTTTAATAAAATCATATGATAGAAAAACATTTTCAGGTTCTAAATAGCGCTTTTCACTGATTGATCCTGTACGCGTATGTCTATAGGTAACGAGTTCTTTGTCTATATAATAGATTGAATTAGCCAAATATAAAGCAGTGAAGCAGAAGCCAATATCATTACAGGTAGGCAAGTCCTGACAGTTGATATCGTATTTTTTAATAAAATCTACATTAAAGATCTTAGTCCAGAGTGTTGAATTTGTTATATTATAAAGCGATGTTTTGTCTTCTGCAAAATTATGGGTTTCAAGCTCATCTAAATGAATCTTTGGTTTACCGTAGTGGTACATTTCGCCCTGTTTGGAGACCGCATATTTTGAAAACACAATATCAGGATAATCACAGCTTTGGATCTTTTGGCTGTACTCACTGAGAATTTCAGGATTATATATATCATCAACGTCTAAGAACAATACATACTGACCGTGTGCATGCTGCATGCCAAGATTTCTAGCTACGCCAGCATTGCTATGTTCTTGCTGAAGGACAAGGATATTGTCGTACAAGTCTTTGACGTCAAGCATTGTCTTGTACGAAGCATCTGTTGAGCCGTCATCAATGAGAATAATCTCAAAATCTCTAAAGTCATTTTGATATAAAGACTGAACGGCACTTTCAATATAGTCCGCGTCATTATATACAGAAATAATAACAGAAATTAGAAATTCTTTTTTATTTTCTTCTTCCGTTTCTTCTTCTCTTTCATCTTCTATTTTTTCTTGCCTAATTTCTGCGCTTTCATTATTTATATTATTACTTTCTTCTTCCTTTATTTCTTTGATTGTTGGCTCTTCTTCTATTTCAAATTCTTTTTGTTCTAGTAGTTTGAGTTCTTGTCTCTTGCTTCTTTTTTTCTTTTTCACTTTTTCGATTTGTATAAATTCTCTCCCCTCATCAAGACCGTAAAGAACAAAATGTTCAATAGCATTGATGTTGAGACGTTTGACATCATTATATTGAGCAAGATAGGCTTCTTGATCAAAAATACCAGCCCTCTGTAAAGCTATGGTTGCCGCTTTTTGCGGATTCTGCTCCCAGAGCTCAGAGGGGCAAAGCTCATAAATGTCACTAAATGAAATAGTATCAGGAAGAACTGATTTAAACTTTTCAATAAATTCCATGATTGTACTTAGACTTTAGGTGCAAGGATTGTTAATAGAATTAATATACAAAATTCTCTAAAAGCAATTTTTCTGTTCAAAAATGCTTTTAGGATGATTTTGTCCGTAACATACGGAACAACAAAGAATAACTATCGACTGTCAAATAATTCTTGAGCAGTATGGTACTTGTCGCTTACAGGCCAAAGAGTTTTTCGGCTTCCTGTTGAATGGCGGCATTATACTGTTCAAAACCAAAAGGCGCTGATTTTTGTTCGGCATAGGCAAGCATGGCTTGAGAGAGATCCGTGGCATTGGCAGCTACTAACTGCCCGTATTTTCCGTCCTGAAGAACTTCTCGCGATTGAGGAATATCTGTTGCGATAATAGGCACATTGAGGGCCATGGCTTCAAAGAGCACTGTGGGTTGCCCTTCATAAAGAGAAGGCAGCACAAAGCAATCCGCCCTCTTGATCCAGGGATAGGGATTGTCGCGAAAGCCAAGGAGAAATACGGCTTCTTGCAGATTCGCCTTAGAGATCTGTTCCTTCAGCGTATCCTCGAGCGGGCCCTGTCCAAGAATCAGCAGACGTGCGCTCGCTTGTTTTTGTCGAACGCGTGCAAAGGCCTCAATCAGCAGGGCCTGATTTTTTTCAGGACTGAGTCTGCCAACCGTAATATAGACAGGTCCTTCCCCGGCAAAGTAGCGGAGATCTTCGTCGCATAAGTCCTCATTGCTACAACTGCGATACCATTGGGCGTCCTGGAAATTTTTGAGGCAGACAATACGTTCCTGTGAGAGTCCAAAGCCCGCTTCAAGCTTTTCCCTATTGATGGCGCAACAGGTCTCTGAAACCGATACACAGCGGTCAAAATGGACATAGTGCGGAAAAAGACGCCGAAGCCAGGGGTGCCTGGTTTTAAGCTCGCCAACCATGTCATTGTGCATCCAGACAAATTTTTTGGCTCCTCCGCCTGCAAAAGCGAAAAGCTCTATAATATAGCCACTGTAGCCGCAAAAATCGATGATGATGTCAAAGTCAAGATCAGCAAAGTGTTTGTAAAATTCACGCCTGGCAACTGTGCTGAGCATCTCCTCCACGGGACCTGTGAGCAAGCCATCGTTGTGGTACTGGCGGTACAGGTAGTCTTCATCAAGAGTCATCAGCGGGGTATTGGCGATGGGAAGGTAATTGTAGGGAGCGTTGATTTTTTGCAGGGCAGAGAGGGTTGCCTCATCCTGCAGATTGCAGGTGATAAAGAAATTGCAGCTTGCGCCGAGGGCGTTGATGAAGGAGACCGCTGTCTGACCTATGCCGTTTTTCCTGAAGTCGCAGTAAAAGAGGATGTTCTTTTTGCCGTTTTTGGGAAGCTCGCGCCTGGGACGCCCTGTCAAAAGAAAGTTCCAGACTCGCTCCGAGGCTTTGCCGTCATCGTGCCCGCAGTAGGTTTCACGCGCGGCGGCAAGACGCTTGCCTTTGCTCTTGCCGTCAAGGGCCATCCGCAACGCTTTTGCGAGTTCCTGCGGGTTTTTACAGTGGAAACCGCCAAGATCCTCTGGCTTGATATAGAGCCCGCGCTCAGCCTCATAGCTTTCCTGATCCGGACAAAAAAAGACGATTGGCCGCTTCAGGGCCAGGAAGTCGATGGCGATGCTGCTGTAGTCTGTGATCAGGATGTCCGTGACGGACAAAAGGGCATTGGCTGAAAAGTCTTGCGTGGCCAGGATGGCCTCGGGCAGGGTCGTTTGGGCATAGCGCTCAAGGCCGTGGTGCAGGCGCAGGACAAGGCAAATCTCAGGAAGGCGGCCGCAGACGTCGAGAACCTCTTCGACCAAGTCAAAGGATTGCTCAATCGCGTCCTTAGTTACCGCCTTACCACGCCAGGTGGGCGCATAGAGCGCGAGCTTTTTGCCAGCGGGCACTCCAAGCCTTAGACGGAGAGCCTCTTTTTCCACTTGGGCAAGGTTTAGGCTTAGATCCACGCGCGGATAACCGCAGACAAGATTCACTTCAGGACTCACGCCATGCAAACCGTAGCGGTCGTTCAAAATACCGCGAGTGAAGGCGTTGGGATGGATACGGTGCGTCGCGTGCAAAAAATTGCGGGTGGCGTTGCCGTAGGCCAAAGGAGTCTGGACAATGTCGCGGCCAAGCGTTTTCAATGGGCTGCCGTGCCAGGTGTTTAAATACTTTTGCTCTTGGCGTCTCGCAAAGTAGTCAGGGAAGGTAACATCGTTGATGAGTATGGACGCTGTGGCGAGCCAGCGCAGATAGCCATCGGATTCCCTTAGGATAAAGATGACATTGGGCCTATTTGCGTATGCTTCAGGCACGTTCTGCAGATTGTCGAGCGCCCAGACATGGGTCCAGTCCTCGTAAGCCTGGTCAGCCAAAAGCGACTGGAAGAGAGCTCCAGGACTGTCACCGATGGCGTTGCCCAAAAGGCTTTCATAGAGAATGGTTTTGGGCTTGACTGGCAGATGTCGGCAGAACTCAAGATAAACGACCCTGCGGCGAAATTTCGGGTCGGTCTTGAAGCGTTCACTGGTAAGCGCATACGGCTCACGTAAGAGCTCAATACTGGCAAAAGCGCTGCAAGCTTCCTCAAAACGTTTGGCCCGGGCAAGGGCTCGACCCAGAAGAAACCAGATTTTGGGCTCATGGTTACTTAAGCGCTCAGCCGTTTGGCCATAGGCTTGCGCAGCCTTTTCATACTGACCTGTCTGTTCACAGTGCAGGCCATACTGCAGGAAAAGAAAGGCAGAAGATTTCTCTTCAAGACATTGGGCCAGATATTGGGCAGAACACTGATCTGTAGCCTGCAAGAGAGACTCTTCCAAAGCCTGATTGATCGGCAAAAGACAGTCGCTCTGATCTTGGGGGCAATTATCTGGTTCTTGCCTCTGCGTGCAGGCAGACTCTTCTTCCGCTCTGTCTTTTGGTCTTTCCGAAGTGTCAGCGGAAGTTTGCGCAAGAGTCTCTTGCGCTCCTTGCCCAAAAAGCCAGGGCTCAAGCGTCAGAAAGACTTGGCAGGCCTCTGCAAAGTCGCCATTGCGATAGAGGCAAAAGCCCTGACGATAGATCTGACCACTCGTCGATCCATAGGCAAGCGCGCATTGATAGGCCTTGGCCGCCAGCGCATACTTGCCCTGCTTTTCCAAGCCCAGAGCCATTTGCCAGAAGGCTTTGGCGCGCATGGAGTGATGTTTGCTCTGGCTTGCACAGGTTAACCGCAAAATTTCGCAGGCCGCTGACACAAACCCGGCAAAATCAAAGCAGTGCAGACAGGCATTGGCCAGTTCGGCGTAGAGCTCAGGGCACAGACAGTTGGGCAAGCGCTTTTCAAAAGCTTCTTGCGCCCTTTGCCAGGCCTTGTGTCTTGCGTGGAAAATTCCCACGCCCAGTCTTTTGGCCTCGCCTGTGGTGTCCGTGGCCACAGCCCAGTCATAGGCTCTCTGGGCTAAAAGCGGCTGATGGGTTTCTTCCCGGACAAGGGCCAGATGATAATGCCAGTCCGAATGACTTGAATCGAGCTCTACGGCTTTTTCATAGGCCAAAGCCGCCCTCCCCCACCAACGCATATGAGCGTACGTCCGTCCCAGTTCATACCAGCGCCAGGCAACTTGTGGCGTAAGTTCTACTGCCTTGTTACGGGCTTCAATAACCTGCAGCCATTTCCACTGGGATGCGAGGCAGATGGCCAATTTGTCCCAGAGGTCCGCATCGTCAGAAGAACGTTCAAGAGCCTGGCGGTAGACCTCTTCAGCCCCTGCAAAGTCTTTTTGCTGCATGCGAATGTCGGCTTGGGCCAAAATCCAGGCCAGAGGCGGCGTGGTTTCAGCCTGGGCAAGGGCTTCGCTATAGAGGTTGAAAGCCAGGTCCCAAAAGGCGTTTTTTCTGGCGGCTTCTGCCTTGATAATCAGAGCCTGGGAAGCCAGATTGGGTTCATGCGCTGTGCGGCCCTCAGCGTGGCCAAAGTAGAGAAAGTGATAGAAAGGATTCAGGCCTAAGTCGATGACATCAGGATAGGTCTTGACGTACCAGGCGGTATCAAACCAGGCATTAGGATTGCGGCCCTCACCGGCACCGGACTCCACATAGTGCACAATGGGATCAAGGCCTGAGCGCGCAACATCCGGGTAGTGGCTGGTGTACCAGTCCCTATCCAAAAGGCCCGAAAGGCGAATGCCCAGAAGATAGCGCTGCTTGGGGTCGCTGAGTTGCTCTGCCAGACGCAAAAAGGGGGATTGAGAAAGATAGTGTACTTGTGCGGGAGGTCTTGTGTTGTCAATGAGTTCAGGCTGATCGCTCTCTTCTGCTGCCTGGTTTGCGAAGAGCTTGCTTTTGCCAAAATGGACGCCGTGCAGACGGTAGATGGGATCTTTCTTGGCCCGCCAGCCATAGCCCAAGGGGCAAAGCGCAAGCTCTCCATAGCTTAGCTCGTGATCTTGGCAGGCAGTCAGGGTAAAGGGCAGGCGCTTTTGGGCTCCTTGCAGCGCCTGATAGAGGGCCTGAAGATCATTGCTCTGCTTGTCCTTGGCAGTCAGGGAGATCGTACAGTCCTGCTGGGCCTCTGCTAGAACCTCAAGCAGACCTAAAAGATCCCCCGGAATCTCGGGAATGCAGATCACGGCATGGAGCGTAAAGGTGTGCGGGGCGCAGTGGCTGAGCAAATGGGTAAACCAGTCCGCTTTCCAGGCAATGTCTGTGAGCAGCTCAAGCTGGATCTGCTGCTTGGCCAAATAATGCACAGCCTCGAAAAAAAACGGTTGCCAGGTGGGACGCAGACCGCAGAGACGCACAATGGGCTGATCCAGTGCGGCTAAGCGCTTAGCTGCAGTACGCATTTCCGCCTGCGTAAAAATCTGTGTTGGCAGTTGAGCGGCTATCTGCGCATACGGGAGGCTGTCGCTTTCGACTGCATTCAATTCCCAGATAATTCCCTGAGCCATTACATCCCCTTAATAGGCGTAGGCTGAAAGATTGGTAAAAGCAGGGTAAAGCTGAGTCCGTAGGTTTTGCTGAAGGATTGATCAAATCTGGCCAGTTCTCCCAAGACCACGAGATTTTTGGCAAAGGCTCTGGCATAGGGCCAGGCAGAGCTTTCTTTGCGGCCATGCAGCACAAAATGCTGCAGACCGCTGCAAAAGGCGTTGCAGGCAATGGCCTGACCAACGTCAGGCCTATTTTGCAGATATTCAACCTCGCTCAGATCAAGGGCATGGGTGAAGTGTTTGTAGGACTCCTCATACATGGCGTGTTTGGCGTATTCTGTGGCCAGAAAGAGGTATTTGTCCACTTGTTCATCGGCAATGGCGACCAACTCCTGCAAAAGCTTGTGGTAAAGCCCGCGCACAGGCTCAACCGGCGAGAGAATACTCAGGAACTGTTTGTAAAACAGGCATTGTTCGTGGGCGTCGTAGCAATCGCTTTGCATCAGGCCCGTAAACTGCGCGGCCAGCTCGGACAATTTCTCCCACTTTTGCTGTTTTACGGCCTGTTGGGCGGCGTTGTAGAGCTGGAGCACCTGATAGGGAACGCTGACAGCGCTACTTTCCAGAGCCTGCAGCAGCTGCTGGGCCAGGTCCATTTCCTTGTGATTTTCCAGGTAGATGGCGACATCGGAGAGTACCTGCTCACTTTGGGGGTCCTTGCCGGGAAAGCTGGGATAGTCTTCTGTATCCTGCTCAGGCTCAAGTTGCTCATAGAGGCTGCTCTGAGAGGCCAAGCACTGTGTGAGAAAAGCCAGCTCGCCCATGGGGGCTGGCCAGATTTCCAGGAAGGGTCGCAGGCTGCGCATGCGGTTGGCCA
>JAILPJ010000032.1 GCA_024699605.1 Desulfovibrio sp.
CATATGCCAGAGCAACGAGCCCTTTTCGGTAACTTTAATGTGCAGCCCTCCGCCATCATAATGCTTCTCGATTTTCCCCGTGGGCTTCAACGACCTGATTTTTGCGTCGGTTAGCGGCATTTCTCGCCTCCCGTGTAGGTATTTTTTCGTCCATCGGCTTTCCTCAGCCGGAATACCGACAAAAATACCTACAATTTTTTGGGATGCAAGGGGGGTCATGGGGACTCATGGAGACCCTGAAAAGCGCAAAAATCAAGCCCCTTCAAGGACTTAGCGTTCCTGAAGGGGCTTGATTTTAAATATTTTGGCTCCCCGAGACGGACTTGAACCGCCAACCTAGTGATTAACAGTCACCCGCTCTGCCGATTGAGCCATCGGGGAATAAGCCAACGAAAGCTTTTTACTTGAACACGACATTTCTGTCAATCAAAAAATCAAAAGAAATACAACTCTACCTGAATTTCTTTGAAAGATAAGAGCGCATAGCCGCGTTCGACAAAAAGCAAGAACTGCCACTTAACGCGCAGCCACTATGGGCCTGGCCGAAGGATCCTTGATAATTCGCGCAAGCTTCTTCTCATAGCGTTCTGCTTCACTGTAGACACAGCCGCAATACGGCTGACGGTAAAGACCAAGCGTGCGACAGATATCAATGCCACTCTGCCAGTCCTTGCGGAAATCACGGTAGACGAAATCGATGCCCTCTGCTTCTGCATCCTTTCTGCCCCGCTCAAAAATGAGCTCATGCGGCTGATAGATCGAATACAAAAGACTCGTGCTCACAGCCTGAAAACCAAGCTCCTTGGCTTTGGCAAAGGCAGCATCAACACGTGACTGGCAGCAGTAACGGCAACGCTCAGGCTTTGTATCCCTGTCCGACACGGCTCTAAGCCATGAGGTAATATTCCACGTATCATCGGCATAAAGGATGGGAATACCAAAATGCTCAGCACACAATGTTGCGGCTTCCCGACGCCTGAGATATTCCGCCAAAGGCTGGATATTGGGATTCATAAACCAGGCTGTCAGCTCATAGCCTTCATCGAGAAAACGCGTCACAGGCATAATGGCACAGGGCCCGCAACAGACATGCAGTAAAAGTTTGGTGCCTTCCATGACGGTCAGGAATTATGATGGATGGCGATTTCCAGCTTTTTTCCGTACTCCTGTTCCAGCTCCTGCAGCATTTCTCGCTTATGATTCAACAGATACATGCCAAGCTCGGCAGAGGTTTCATAAACGCAAAACTGTGATTTAGATAGACGCATTTGCCGCTGGATGTCGCTGGCCACCTGCAGTGACTGCCATTCAAGATTACGTCTCTGTCCTGTGCCGGAACAATAAGGACAAGGTTCCTGGGTGATGGAAAGCGCTGAAAAGCCCGTCCGCTGACGCACCAGCTCAAGCAAGCCAAAAGAACTCATATGCTCAATATCGTATCTGGCCTTGTCACTTTTCATGGCCAGACGCAGATTGCGCTCCACATCCTCCACATGCTTTTTATCCCGCATTTCGATAAAATCGATGACCACCTGACCGCCCACATCTCTCAGACGCAGTTGCCTGGCGATGCTTTCTGCCGCCTCCATATTGGTACGATAGGCCATGGTCTCAAAACTGCCCTTACAGGAAATCTTGCCCGAATTGACATCAACGGCCATCAGGGCTTCTGTCTGGTCAAAGACCAAACGGCCACCTGAGGGTAAAAAGACCTCACGAGAATAGACTTGTTCTATCTGGCGACGAAGATTGAAGCGATCCCAAATACTCTGTTTTTTGTCCACATAGAGGTGCACAAGATCCTTTTTACGCGGAAAAAGCAGATTGACCATATTGCGCACTGTTTCGGCAACATTTTCATCATCCGCCCAGATTTCCGTCACATCTTCGGTCAAATAATCGCGCACCGACCGTTCCACGAGGCTCGGTTCCCTGTAGATCAGACAGGGAGCCTCCATCTCTGTCCCCTTCTTTCGGATATCACGCCAGATTCTCTTCAAATACTGCAAATCATTCTTCAGCGTCGTCTTGGTCGTACCTGCGCTCACCGTCCTCACAATGACCCCAATATCTTCGCCAGGATCAATGCCGTTGATCAGATCCTTCAGACGGGCACGTTCTGCCTCATCCACCACCTTACGCGAAACGCCGATCTGATCCTGACCAGGGGTCAAAACGAGAAAACGTCCAGCCAGGGAAAGCCATGTCGTTAAAAAAGCCCCCTTATTGCCTGTAGGCTCCTTAACCACCTGAACCAAAACCTCTTGACCAGGCTTGACGACCTTTTGAATGGGGGGAAATTTATTGCCCTTCGTTGGCTCATAATGGCTGAGCCAGTACTCACTGTGAATCTCGTCAATCTGTAAAAAGCCGTTTTTCTGTGTGCCGTAATTCACAAAGGCTGCCTGCAGATTGGTATCAATATTCTGGATAATCCCTTTGTAAATATTGCCCTTGAGTTTTTTCTGATGCTGCATGTCAAGGTAATACTCGCAAAGCTTGCCCTCGGCTGAAATGGCCACTTCCACACGCTCTCCGGCCAACACGCTGAAAAACATCTTGCGGTTCACCTTGCGCGGTTGAAGCTGTGAGTCCTTGCGGCGGGAATGTGCGTCCTTGCCTTCAGCCCCAGCGCTCAGTTCAGTCTCATCATCCCAAAAATCTGCGTCGGAATACCCATCAGCATCGCTGGAAACGCCCGACATTTCAGCATGATTGTCTTCGCGCGGTGTGGGCATTTCCTCCGGCAGCTGCTGTAACTGACGGTTTTCCGTTGTCTCGAGTGCCTGCTCGCCCTCTTTGGACAAGACATCCTTAGATTCTGTTTCCGCCTGCCTGTACGGCACACCCAGGCGTGACTGAGGCCTACGCCGGCCACGGTGATGCCTGCGGGAAATGCGCCCGGTTTCAGCACGATGCTCGGAAGTCTCCTGGGCATTTTCTTTGCCCTGCTCCACTGGCTTTTCCTGCAACGGCATTTCGCGCGCTTCTGCCTGTGGCTCGGTTTGAAGAGAAGGCTTTGGATGCTCCTCGCGAATGTTCTCTGCATAAAGCTCTACCAACGGCTGAGTGCCACTCGGCCTTTGGCCACTTGCCGACTCAAATCCGGCCTGAGCTGCGGTTTGCGCCTTCTGAGAAGTTAACGGCATGTGTCGAGCTGTCTCAGGCTGCATAGTCAGTGCAGACTCAGACACTGAAGCTTGCTCGGCGCTCTTCTCGAACTGTTCTGGAAGGCTTGCCACTGTTTGCTCGGCAGAAGCTCCTTCAGGCTCTTGGCTGGTCTTCGTCGGTTTTTTCGCAGAACGACTGCGTGTACTTTTTCGCGGCTTCGGCTCAGCCTTTTCTGGCTGCGACATCTCCAAAGCCTGTGGAGTCTGGCTGACTTGGCTCTCTTCCTGAACCGCTTCTTCTGTTTTCTGACTTGAGCGCGCTTTTTTCGTCTGGCTCGCCTTGGTTTTGGGAGCGTCTTCAGTGCTCTGACTTACTGGCTCTTCTGCCAAAGCGGGTTTTGCCTCGTTCTGCTCATCGCTCGTTGTGGCCCGGGCTCGGGAAGTACGTGTGCGCGGCTTCTTGACCTTGGGGGCTTGCTCTGGATCCGCCTGGCTTTTCGTCTTACGAGCACGACTGCTCTTGACCTCATTATCCGCCAAAGCCGACTCTGCTGCCGCTTCTGCCTGGACAGCGCTTTTGCTCGTGCGTTTCCTTTTGGGCGCAGGCTTTTCTTCAGACTCCCCTTGGCCAAGATCTGCAAGCTCCACGGCAGACGTTTTCTGGGCAGACTCCTTGGTCTGACGTTTTCTGGGACTGCGGGTCTTTTTCTCGTTTTTTACTTCCGTTTCCACTCTGCTGCTCTCAACAGCCGACTGTTCTTTCGTCATACGGTTAGGCTCACTTTTTCGCTAGGCTATGTAATTCTGTAAAAAATTGACCATCGGTGTCGCGCGTCAATGTCGCGTAATATCCATGAACAAAAGCTCCGGGATTGACAATCTGTGTCCGCCCGAGACGGTCAAGGGCACGCGACTCGTGAATATGGCCACAAAAACAAATATCTGGCTGATACTCTTCGATAAATTCCTGCACGGCGCGAGATCCCACATGGGCCCCGCTCGTAACTATATCACAGGCCGTACCAAAAGGCGGATTGTGGGCAAGAAGAATCTTCACCGAATAACGGCAAGCCTTTTGCCAGCATTCCTCAAGCCAGATAGAAAATTCGGATTCGGGAAATTCGCTTGGTGTACCAAATGGTGTAAAAATAGAACCGCCCACACCAAAAACGGCAACATCAGGCGCAAGTTCGCGCACAGTTCTGTGAAGGTTAATCTCTTCAGCACTCAGCCAGGCATCCACTTCTGTTCGGTCCATATTGCCAATCTGAGCCAGAACGAAAGGATTGCAGGCCCGAAGATCAGCCACAATCTGTCTGGCCCGGGCCACACCCCCCAGGTTGGTCAGGTCGCCCGTAACAAGAAGTCCGCTGGCACCTGCCAGCTCAGGAATTTCACTCAGCGCAGGACTGCCTTCATGAATGTCTCCAAGCACAATCCAGTGCTGCGCATGGGCTGCGTGTTCAGTCACAATGTCTGCCTCTGATTCCCCGCAGGGAAAAAACCGGCGCCAGAAGAAAACGCACCGAATCGCAAAAAACTGTTTTCCACAGACAGAACATTTTGCCTGTGGATTCCGTATTGACGCCGGAAGAAAGAACAGGCTACCTTGGCATCCTCCTCGTACCGCAACGGACGAAGTGTTACGACGCCTGTAAAAAAGCCGCTTTTCTCCCAAGCGAAAAATTTTGGGAATCTTGCCACATTTTTCTGCTGATGAAAAGGGCCAGAAAGCCTTTTCCCAAGGTCTTCAATCTGCTTTCCTGCGTTTTTCAAGCCAAAGCTGCTGATTTTTTCTCAGAATCCTTGATATGGATTTTGCCACCTATCAACGCCGGCAGACGGAGTTCTATGCTGACCAATACCTTACAAGATCCGCACACATACCAGGAAAAGGTCCGTCTGCGCAAAATCCTGCGTCAAAAGCGCCGTGAACTGCCCCCCAAGCTCGCAACGACCCTTTCAACACGCATACAAGAACGCTTTCTCCTCTCAAAAGCCTGGCAGCAGGCCAAGCGTATTGCTTTGTACCTGCCCAAACTGGACAATGAAAATGAGGTGGATACATGGACCTTGCTGCATCAGGCTCTGAAAGAAAACAAGAGCATCTTTCTGCCGAAAATCGAGCCCAATCATCAACTCAGTTTTCTGCCCTGGACTGAATCGACACCGCTGCACAAAAACGCCTTTGCGATTTTTGAACCTGAAGGCCCGGCGCAAAGTCCGCCCCAAGCCATTGATCTCTATATTCTTCCAGGTCTCGCCTTTGACCGAAAAGGCACGCGTCTGGGTTTTGGCGCAGGCTATTACGACCAGGCTCTGGCCGCACAGCCTGAAGCCCGTGTGGCAGGCATCTGTTACGCTTTTCAGCTCGTCGAACAGTTACCGAGAAATAGCTGGGATCAAAACGTTGATCTGATCTGCACGGAGGATGAACTCCTATGTCTCTGAACGATATTTTTTTTCATTTTCCGGGTCTTGCCCATATTCACTGCGTCTTTCCCCTGCGAGATTGTGATCTTCCCCAAGACAGCGACGCCTGCGCTGGCGGCAATCTCTCCTTTGAAGTCAACGACGAGCCACAGCGCGTACGCTGCATGCGCAATCGCCTGCTCAACCGCTACAAAGCCTTTGGCCTGCAAAGACTCTGTGACGCGCATCAGGTCCATGGCAGTGAACTCGTCTTTCTTGATCAGCAGAGTCTTGGCCAGGACACTCTCGTTGACGCCCAACTCGCCGCAACAGCCGCAGACGGTCTGGCCACAGGCCATGCGGGTCTTGGCCTTTTCATCAAAACGGCCGACTGTCAGCCGGTATTGATCTGTGATAACACTGGACGTTTTCTTTTGGCTCTGCATGTCGGCTGGCGCGGCAATGCCGCAAACTTCATTGCCAAGGCCATTGCGAGCTTTTGCCGTCATTATGCGCTCCAAGCCAAGGACCTTCTGGCTGTGCGCGGACCAAGCCTTGGGCCGGACAAAGCCGAATTTGTGAATTTTCAGCGTGAATGGCCAGACAGCTTTAGCCCCTGGTTTGATGCCCAAAGCCGTACCATGGATCTCTGGGGACTCACTCGCCATCAGCTCACCCAGGCCGGACTCAATCCGCGCCACATTTTTGGCCTTGATCTCTGCACAGCCAGCAACAGCCAGTGTTTTTCCTACCGTCGTGACAAAGTCTGCGGCAGACAAGGCGGCATCATCTGGCGCCAAAGCCAAACAAACTGACAGACGGAGCGCAACAGTCCTATGCCAGCCTTTTTCGGCCACAGATTTCTCCCCTGGCTTTTGCTCTTGCTGCTCTGGCTCGCCGTCATCCTCGGAGCCTGCTTTTTTGGCAGTGTCCCGCTGAGTGCCCACAAGGTCTGTTACGCGCTCTTGAGTGTTTTTGATCTCGCCGAGTCGGATTCGCTGACACAAACCATCGTGGTCAACATCCGCTTAGCCCGCATTCTTTTGGCGTCGTTGGCCGGCAGCGGTCTGGCTCTGGCCGGAGTCTGCCTCCAGGGCGTACTCAAAAACGACCTGGCTGAGCCGTTTACCCTGGGTATTTCGCAGGGGGCGGCCTGTGGAGCCAGTCTGCTGCTCACAGGCACCTTTTCCCAGATCCTGACAGGTCTTTCGCTGGGTCAGACGGAACTTGTGGCCTTCTGCGCCTTTCTCGGTTCCCTGCTCGCTACAGTTGGCACGCTCCTGCTGGGAGCAAGCCGCGGTCGCATGGATCGCAGTACGGTTATTTTGGCGGGCATTGCCATGAGCACCTTTCTGGGGGCTCTGCTGGCCTTAATCAAAGCCCTCAATGAAGAATCCATCGTCAGCATCGTCTTTTGGATCATGGGCTCCTTTCAGGGCAGAACCTGGGATGACCTGCCGCTTCTGCTCACGCCGCTCTGCCTCGGCCTGCTGATCCTGAGCGTTTCCTGGCGTGCTCTGGACATGTTTTTTCTGGGTGACATGGAAGCCAGACAGGCCGGTCTGAACGTTCAACGCGCACGCCTGCTCGTGCTGGTAGCCGCCAGCCTGATGACGGCAGGCTGCGTAGCCGTTGCCGGTATCATCGGTTTTGTTGGCCTGGTTGTACCCCATATTTTACGACTGCTGTTTGGCCCAGCCCACGCCCCACTGCTTTGTGGCGCAGTCTTTGGCGGCGGCATTCTGCTCGTCCTGGCGGATCTTTTTGCGCGCACCCTCCTGCCCGAAGGCCAGGAAATTCCCGTGGGCGTGGTCACGGCTCTGATAGGCGGGCCCTTCTTTGCCTGGCTGCTCAAGCAACGCCAAACAGATCTTTGAGTGCTTTGCCGAGATCAGCGCTTGCTCAACGGCCCGAAATCTACCCATGCCGAGGACTGGCCATGCTCATTGTGGAAGATCTGACTGCAGGCTACGGCGCCCAAGCCATCGTCCAGCATATAAGCTTCACGGCACACTGCGGGGAAT
This sequence comes from Desulfovibrio sp., assembly GCA_024699605.1. Taxonomy (GTDB): domain Bacteria; phylum Desulfobacterota; class Desulfovibrionia; order Desulfovibrionales; family Desulfovibrionaceae; genus Desulfovibrio. The sequence goes on from JAILPJ010000032.1 coordinate 7,547, forward strand.
TCATTGCCCTGCTCGGACAAAACGGCAGTGGCAAAAGTACACTGCTGCGCAGCATCAGCTGTGTGCTCACACCAAGCCAAGGCCGCGTTCTTTTCCAGGGAAACGATCTGGTCCGACTCAAAGAACGCGAGCGTGCACGCTTTGTGGCCTGTGTGCCACAAAAGCCCAGTCTGCCCCGTGATCTCACAGTTTGGGAACTCGTCCTTTTGGGCCGCTACGCGAGACTTGGACTCTTTGGCCGCTATCAAGCTCACGATTTTGCCGTTGCCGAAAAAGTCCTTGCCTGGACCGATACTCTTTCGTATAAAAACCGCGTTTTACGGGAGCTTTCCGGCGGTCAGCTCCAAAAGGTCCTTCTGGCCATGGCCCTGGCCCAGGAACCCCGCCTCCTCCTGCTCGATGAAATGACGCAGGGTATTGACCTTGCTGGCGTTCTCCCCATTCTTGAGCTCCTCCAAAGACTTTGTTCCCAGGGTTTGCTCGTTGTCTGTGCGCTGCACGATGCCAATCTCGCCGCGGCCTTTGCCTCCCGTCTGATAGCCCTTAAAAACGGAGAAAAAATCCTTGATGACTCCATTGCCAAGGCTTTTACAGCTGAAAATCTCACACAGATCTACGATCTTCCCATTTCTACGTGGACCTTGGCTAAGACCTCATGCCTTGTGGCTTTTCCTGACAGGCTTGCTCATCACGCTTTTGATCCTGACTAAACCGCTCGCTGTATTGGCCTCGGAAGCTCAGGCCAAACGCATTGTCGTGCTCTATGCAGCCTTCACTGAAATTCTCGAGGCTCTTGGCCAGCAACAGCGTATCGTGGCCAAAACCAAGTCCGACACCAATCCCTGTGTACAGGCTGTCCCTGTGGTCGGCACACACATGCGTCCCAATATCGAAAGGATTGTGGCGCTCAAGCCCGATCTGGTTCTGCAGCTGAGCGGACGCAGCGAAGCCAGCCTGCAAAGCGAAGCCTTGCGCAAACAGGGGTTACGCGTTCTGGAACTTTCACTGGCTTCCTTTGCGGATCTTGTGCAGGTCACAAAAAGCTTGGGTACACTCACAGGCGCCGAAAAACAGGCACAAGACATCACCGAGCTCTGGCAGAGAAGACTTGACGAAATCCAAAACCGGCATACAGGTCCCGCGCTCCGCGTCTTCTTTGAAGTGCGCTCTCCCGATCTTCTGGCTGCCGGCAAAAACAATATTGTCAACGAAATCATTGAACGTGCCGGCGGCGTCAATGTCCTTAGCACAGAAAAAAAACTGGTACATATTGGTGAAGAAGAAGTTCTGGCCTTGAATCCCGATGTCTACCTCATGCAGCAAGGCCCGATGAATCCCAATCCCCAGCCCCTGATATCCCGCAAGAATCTCTCTGGCCTGCGTGCGGCCCAAAACGGCAGAAGCCTTGTGGTCGCCGAAGAGGACTTTTCAAGACCAGGACCCAAGGCCATTGAGGCCTGTGACCGACTTGAACGCTGGCTGCACTCCCGCTAAGATACGACCGTATTCACAATCGTCATCACCTAAGACAACTAAGACAACCGACTTTCTCACCTACACAACACATCATGTACGGAACACTCTATGGAATTGGTGTGGGCCCAGGCGCACCTGATCTTCTGACATTGCGCGCCATTGACGCCATGAAACACTGCGACGTCATTTTGGGCGCCACCCGCACAGGGAACGACTATTCACGCGCTCTTGAAATAGCGCGTCCTCATCTTCCTCCCAGCCATCAGGAGCTTAAGCTGGACTTCCCCATGACCAGGGATCACGCAAAGCTTACGGCCGCCTGGGGTCTTGCTGCGGACAAAACCCTGGCAATCCTCAGACTGGGCAAAAACGCGGCCTTTCTCACGCTGGGTGATCCTCTGACCTACAGCACCTTTGCCTATCTCCTAACAGCCATACGAAAGCGCCTAGCTACCTGCAAAATTGCTGTCATTCCCGGCATCACCGCCTATCAGGCGGCAAGTGCCCGCCTTTTGATTCCACTTTGTGCCGGGGAAGAACATCTCCACATTCTCTCAGGCCTCGCCAGTGAGGAAAATCTCACCGAGCAGCTCTCTTGCCCTGACACGGCCGTTATCCTCAAGGCCTACCGCAATTTTCCGGCTATCAGACAGGCCCTCAAAAATACCCAAAGAGATCAGAGCGTCTGGCAGGTGAGCCATGTGGAGCAGGCAGAAGAACGCCTTTGCCAGGGGCTTACAGAAGACGACAAGCCTCCGTACATGACCTTGCTCCTCTCCCCCAAAAACCGCCAAGACTAAAAAAACCCCGAACAAAGCGAGGTTTTTTTTGTTGTTGCCACAGCTCTGTTTAGCGCTTTTGCTTGCGGCTACTGACCAAAGTACCTGTGATCACCAAAACACAGCCCAGAAGGGCCAGGGAGCCCAAACGCTCACCGGCCAAAGAACCAAAAAGGCCGGCCCAGACTGGCTCACCGGCATAGATCAGTGTGGCCCGTGAGGGCGGCACGCTCTTCTGAGCCCAGGTCAAAAGACTCTGGATAAAGGCCGTGACCAGACCAAGACCAAGCAGACAGGCCACAAGCCAAAGAGGCAAAGGACGCACGCTCTCGCCGACCAAGGGCATGCAGGCAAAGCTCAAAAAGGAACAGACCAGGGCTTCAACCGTAACCATGCGGCGCGTATTGCAGTTTGGCGCAAAAATCGCCAGCAGCACGATCTCAAGGGCAAAAACCACGGCGCAAATCATCGTGACAAACTCGCCGCGCCCAAAACCAAGCGCCATCTGCTCAGGCCAGGCAACCATCAAAACACCAGGAAAAGCAAAGGCCATGCCCAGCCAGACATAACGGTCTGGCCTGCGGTGCAAAATGAGCAGCTCAAAAATCGGCACCAGAGGCACGTAAAAGGCCGTAATAAAGGCTGACTTGGCAGCGGGTATGTCCACAAGTCCCAGGGTCTGCAAACCAAAGCCCAAAAAGATGGTCACCCCGATGACCACGCCCCCGACCATCTCCTGCATGGAGATCTTCTTCAACAAAGGCAAACTCAAGAAGAGAAGCACAAGGCCTGCACAGGCAAAACGCAGGCCAACAAAATAAAATGGGCCACACGCCTGCATGGCAAAACGGATTATTAAAAATGTTCCTCCCCAAAGCATGGTCACAAGACACAGTGTCCATTCCTCTAGGGAAAAAAGACCCTTAGACATACTCACTCCCTTGGAGAACAAGCATGAGAGCGCGGCTCAATTGCGGCAAAACGTCAGAAAATGGATTCTGAAGATTTGCCACAAAAGACAAGGTAACGTATACCAAAAGAGGCGTTACAAAATACGCTTTTGCCAAGCAACTCACCTTACGTCTTATTTTCACTGCCAGGTCAACGCGGCATCACGTCTTTTGGAGGTAGCATGGACTCCGCAAGGCAACTCGCCCAAGATTACTTTCTCAAAACTCTGCAAAAATTCCGCGAGCCGGCCATTCTCCTACATCAAAAACCAGATGGACTTTTTGAGACGGTCTTTATCACTGAGGCCTATGCCAAACTCATGGAATGCTCTGTGGACCAGGCCATGCAGCTGATGTGCGATAATGGCTATCTGGCCAGTACCCATCCCGAAGACCGCATTTTTGTCCGCCGTATGCTCAGACGCCATGTCAACGAAGAAGGTGGCACGGATTTGATCATCCGCAAGACAACGGCTAAGCACAATATCATCTGGTGCAATGTTCAGTATTCCTTCCTCGACGATTTCGATTCTCTCTACGTCTTCTGCAGCTATTTTAACATCACAACGCTCAAAGAATATGAACAGCGCCTGCGCACGGCCTACACCAATCTTGGTGAAAACTTCTACCGCACAGACGACGATACCCTCGGCCTATTCCGTGTCAATCTGACATGCGACCGCATTGAGGAAATGCAAGGCCGTGAGCTCTTTGCCTCCGATTCCATGGTCACACCTTACTCCGTGGTCCTCAGTAAACGCGCGGAGAGCCTTGAGAACTATGATGAGCGGGAACGTTTTATTGAGACCTTTGACTCAGAAGAACTCATGGTCGCCTACCTCAAAGGTCACGCTCAAGTTAGCCAAACCGTCTACTCACGCCGTCCAGACGGACAATTGCGCTATGTGACCTTTCAGGCCAATATCACCCGCCATCCCATGACAGGTGATATCATCGCCTTTCTTTCCGAACGTGAAGCCAATCAAACCAAGGTTCACGAAACCCTGATCAACCGCATTCTGCAGCGCCAATTCGACATGGTCGCATGGCTTAGCGAAGGACGCTACGGCGTGGTTATCGGAGATGCCTCACGCATCCATCAAGGCAATATTTTTCCGCTGGCACGGTCGGGTAATTATCAGAGCTACCTTGAAACACAGGTTATTCCCGTCCTCTACGGTACGGAAGAAGAAAAGCAGGCCATGATCACGGCCCTGCGGCCAGAGACCGTGGATCAAAAAATTTCGGACAGTAATCCCTATATTGTCAATATCACCGTTCTCGTCGACGGAGAAACCTGGCACAAACGTTTCGACTTTTATGCCGTGGATGCCGCTTCACGCTTCTGCATTGTTCTGAAAAGCGACACCACAGACATTCAGCGCGAACAGATACGTGTCAATAATCAGCTCAAAGAGGCCTTGAAGGAATCCGAGCAGGCCAGTGTGGCCAAAACAGCCTTTCTCTCACGCATGAGCCATGAAATCCGAACGCCAATGAACGCGATCATCGGCTTAGGAACCCTTGCCCTACGCGAGCCGGACATTTCTCCCAATCTGCACGAATACCTGACGAAGATCGGCTCAAGCGCCAAATACCTGCTCTCCCTGATCAACGATATTCTGGACATGAGCCGCATCGAAAGTGGCCGCATGACCCTGAAAAATGAAGAGTTCTCCTTTAGTGGCTTGCTTGATCTCGTCAATACCCTGATTGACGGCCAGTGCCGTGAGCGAGGTCTGACCTACGAATGCCTCGTGCACGGCAAAGTTGACGAATACTATATTGGTGATGACACGAAATTGCGCCAGATTTTGATCAATATCCTCGGCAATGCCGTGAAATTCACCAATCCCGGCGGTTCAGTCTCCCTGACTGTGGAATGCACGTCCTCCTTCGACGGTCAGGCCAATATGAACTTCGTCATTGCCGACACCGGTATTGGTATGGAGAAAGACTATCTGCCCAGGATTTTTGAACCCTTTAGTCAGGAAGATTCAAGTAATACCACGAAATATGGTGGTTCAGGCCTAGGGCTGGCCATCACCAAGAATTTGCTGCGGCTGATGAATGGCGATATCAGCGTTGAATCGGAAAAAGGCCAAGGTTCACGCTTCAACATCACCCTACCGCTGCAAGAAACAAACAAAACAAAGAGCATGCGGCAGCTCGCCATTGAGGCCAAAGATCTCCGCGTGCTGGTTATTGACGATGATTCGGTATCCTGCAAGCACGCCAAGGCGGTGCTCGAAGAACTCGGCGTAACTGCGGAGACCTGTCAGACTGAAGAGGAGGCGTTGAAGACCATTTCCTTGCATCACGCCCGCTGTGAAGATTTCAATCTCATTCTCGTAGATCTGCGCATGCCCCACAAGGATGGAATCGAAGTTACCCGTGATATCCGCAAACTGATGGACAATGACACAGCCATTATCATCCTGACAGCCTACAACTGGAATGATATTGAAGACAGTGCCAAAGAAGCGGGCGTCGACAGCTTCATGTCCAAACCTCTTTTTGCCAGCACTGTGCTTAATGAATTTAAAAACGCCATGCAGCGCAAAAAGACAGCAGAGGAACAGGAAACCCAGCTGGCCAATCTCAAGGGGCGAAAAATCCTCTTGGCTGAAGACGTCGTGATCAATGCCGAAATCATGAAGGAGTTGCTTGATATGCTTGAAATCTCGGTGGAGCATGCCGAAAACGGCGCTCTGGCCTTAGAGATGTTCAAGCAGCAAACTGAAAGCTACGACGCCATTCTCATGGATGTACGAATGCCGGTGATGGACGGACTGGCGGCCACCAAAGCCATCAGGCAGCTTGAGCACCCACTGGCTTCAAAAATACCCATTATTGCCATGACGGCCAATGCCTTTGACGAAGATGTACAGCAATCGCTCGCAGCTGGCATGAATGCGCATTTAACCAAACCCGTGGAGCCAGAGCACTTAAAACAGACCTTAGCCACGCTCATTGCCCACTTCGACGGAGAACGCGGCAAGTAAAGTCCATGGCAACGTATTGCCAAGAAAAAAGGCCGAAGATTTCGGCCTTTTTTCTTGGCAGAGAGCCATCAGCGTCTAGTCAAGCAACATACCCTTGGCCACACTGTTGCGTACCTGACTGCCCGCCAGCACTTCTAAAATTTTCAGGGCAAATGGCACAGCAAAGCCCGGGCCCTTGCCTGTAAGGATATTTGCCGCAGCATCATAGACCACACCGTCAGTGGAAAGTCCCTCAATAGCTTTGTCATTGCAACCCGGATAGCATGTGGCCTTCACGCCGCCGGCCAAAAGTCCGTGTGTCTGCAAAACAAAACCAGGGGCAGCACAAATGGCGGCTATCAACCGACCAGCGGCTTTCTGAGCCTTGAGCTTGGCCACGAGCTCGGCACTGTCACGACAGTTTTCCGATCCCTTCAAACCACCAGGAATCACGATGACATCAAAGTCATTGTCGACGTTCTGCACAGCCACATCACAAACAACGCTTGTTCCCTGAGCCAGAGTCACCGTTTTTGAGCCGTCCGCAGTCAGAGCTGCACGTGTAACAGCAACACCACCTCGGCTTAAAACATCTGCTGCCGCTGTGATTTCAAGATCTTCACTGCCATTGGCATAAATCAAAAGAGCTGTTTTCATCAGTTTTTCGGCGTGGAGACCCCAGTCGTAAGTCTGGGGAGGAAACGCCGCCTCCTTTTTATGTCCTGTATTGATAAAAATAACCGTCTGATCGGCTAATGAGACGGCAATACGTGTTGACACGAGGTCTACACGAACCCATAAAACGCTTTCAGCTGTTCCATCAGATGTCTGAATGTGACTTGATCAGTTTTTTACGATTGCGACACGGACCGTAAATGTTCCCTCTTTTTCCCTTCGCGACATCAGGCTTCCAGTGGAACGTGTTCCTTTCAGCAAAAGACGTAGCTGGTGCAGACCATCTTCTCATCAACTATTAAGGGGAAAGGCCGTTACGACAATCAAACACGCATGGATCTACGCTTTGAAACGTGCCGGCATCTCTCGAAGGATTCGTCCATACGAGCTCAGACACGCTTTTGGCACGGAACTTGTCGCAGCAGGAGTTGATATTGGCACTGTGGCACATCTCATGGGTCACTCTAGCCCTCAAATGCTGCTCAAACACTATCTATATGTACTCGACAAGAGCAAGGTCAATGCTGTCGAAAAACTGCCTCTTCCAAACCTCAATGTGCCGCACGGCACATTTGACGAAAAAGGGGCTACAGTCAATTGACCGTAACCCCTTGATTTTATTGGTGGACAGTACAAGACTTGAACTTGTGACCCCCGCCTTGTAAGGGCGATGCTCCACCAGCTGAGCTAACTGTCCAAAATTGATGTCATCTACTCGTTAGAGACTTCGAAAAAAACCTTGCGTCTGCGTATACGAGATAACTCGATAAGTCAAGATTTTTCTTAAAGGAGCTTACGCTTATCAACAATGCGCTGAGCCTTACCCTGAGAGCGTTCTATAGAATGCGGCTCAAGCAAACGGACACGTGTCGTAACACCCAGAAATTCCTTGACCTTTTTCTGTATACGCTGTTCAAGCTTCTGCAAATGACGGATCTCGTCACAAAAGAGCTGAGCATCCACTTCAACGCAGATCTCAAGAGTATCAAGGTTGTCCTGACGATCTACGACAAGCTGATAATTGGGAGAAAGACCTTCGTTCTCCATGATGATGCTTTCAATTTGCTGCGGGAATACATTGACACCCCGGATAATCAGCATGTCATCCGTACGTCCTGAAAGCCTGGCAATACGCACATGTGTGCGACCACAAGAGCAGGGAGTAGCGTCAAGACTTGTGAGATCACGGGTGCGATAACGCAAAAGCGGAGTGCCCTCCTTGGTCAGGGTGGTGATCACAAGCTCACCTCTCTCACCATAGGGCAATTGTTCGCCAGTTATCGGATCAATTATTTCCGCAAGAAAATGATCTTCCCAGAGGTGCAGGCCGTTTTTGGCTTCCACACATTCCATAGCCACCCCGGGCCCCATAATTTCTGAGAGCCCGTAGATGTTCATGGCATCAATACCCATTTTTTGCTCTATATCCTGGCGCATGGCTTCTGACCATGGTTCAGCGCCAAAGCAGCCGACACGTAGGGGAAGATCTCTGAAATCAATCCCTTCCTCTTGACCGGCTTCCCAAAGATGCAGAGCATAACTCGGGGTACAGCACAAAACCGTCGCTTCAAAATCCCGCAGGAGATAGGTCTGTCTACGCGTGGCTCCTCCGGAAGCAGGTACAACGGTTGCACCAATGCGTTCTGCACCGCCGTGGGCACCCAGTCCACCGGTAAAAAGTCCATAACCATAGGCCACATGCACTACATCACGACGAGAGACACCTGCAGCCGTCAGACTGCGTGCGGTCATTTCCGCCCAATTGTCAATATCACGCTGCGTATAGCCCAAAACCACTGCTTTGCCTGTAGTTCCACTCGATGCCTGCAAGCGAACAATATTATCTCTCGGAACAGCAAACAAGCCATAGGGATAATGATCCCGCAGGTCCTGTTTTTCCGTAAAGGGAATAAGCTTTACATCATCCAGCGTTTTGATGTCTTCAGGCTTGATGCCGATTTCATCGAAACGCTCTTTGTAAAAAGGAACATTGGCATACACCCTAGCACAAACGTCTTTGAGACGCCTGAGCTGAAGAGCTTTCAACTCATCTCTAGGAAGTGTTTCTTGCCGAGTATTGAAGAGCACAAGAGCCTCCTCAAAGTTGAACGAAAAATGTGACTAACCGTAACAATAAATTTTACGTTACAGTGTAGGTGCTGTCAACAAAGACATTTGGACACCTTGACCTTCTCAGGCTTTTTGAAAACCTTGCTTCCTATGAAGCAGGTCGTACTGACAATTGTCTGAAAAACGGGAGGCTGTGCCGAACTTTCGAGATTACTAGTAGTTCGTTCTGTTAATTCAAATGCAAATGGAAATTTTTGGTTTTCCCGCGATTATTGGGGATTATGAATCTTTCAGCTCTGAAAAATCCTGAACAGTTTTAGCCTTAGAATTTAAAGAATGAACTACTAGACAGACCACATATCAGTTCCATATCCAAGGATAGCTGTCAGCATTTTCCAGACGTGTGAATGCATTCTAGGCGCTTGTAGTAGTTTTGAGCGAAAAACCTACGCCTCTTCATGGGGAATGCTAGCTCAATCCATCTCTTCACGCAGAAGTATCTGACATTTGAAGAGGAGACGTCGCTTCCCAAATCAGCAGCATCCTGTCTCTTATCTGAGAAGTCCATTGTTTCTCAAAAAAAAGGATACCCTACTGAAAAAGAATGCTTGCGGTAATGTCAGAAATCTTGCCAACGCCAGTCAACAGCATAGCTTGACCAAGCTGCTGTTGCATGGTCGTAAAGTAATGAGCCACCCCTTCCGTGCCGCCACCGACAGAGGCCAGGCACACTGGGCGTCCAATGAGCACCACATCAGCCCCCAAAGCCAACATTTTCAGCACATCAGTGCCTGTACGCACACCACCATCCACGGCAATAGGAATACGCTTGCGTACGATTTGTGCGATGGCAGGAAGCACTTCAGCAGTACCCGGACAGTGATCGAGAATACGTCCGCCATGATTGGAGACCACTATGCTGTCAGCACCGGCAGCAATGGCTTTCTCGGCATCCGCCACAGTCATAATGCCTTTAACAATAAAGGGTGTCTTTTTTTCATGGACATAGGCAATGACTTCGCTCAATTTCTCAAGCGACATGGGCGTTACTGGTCGTCCCATTTTACGCAGTGTCACAAGGCCTGCAGCATCCACGTCCATACCCACGGCCGGCGGTGTTGTGGCGAGCACGCGATCGAGCTTTTCGTAAAGCTCCTGCCCCTCCCAAGGCTTGATGAACGGTATACCCTTATGTTTCTCAAGAGTCTTGACCGCAGCATCAATGATGAAGGCAGGGACGCCATCACCTGTACAGCCTAAGCTGCCCACTTGCTCACAACCGCCGACCACAGCTTCAATATAGTCGTCTTCACTAAAGCCTTTGGACATATTGAACTGGGCTCCGCCAATAGGTGCTGCGAGAACTGGCATTTTCAGATCATAGCCAAGATACTGGGTGCTCGTGTCAGGTTCGGTCACACTATGCAAAGCCGTCATATTCAGGGTGACCTTCGCCAACGCCGTGACATTATTTTGAAAGGAAGCTCCAGTTCCCAAGCCACCCATGCCCGGAACTTCCCCAATACAGGCCTTACCATTGCAGATAGGACAAACTCTGCAAAAACCCTGCATCAACTCACGTGAATTTTTTCTGTAATCGTCGCTCATAGTCGTCCCTCCTCTGACTATAGCAATTACTTTTTTGCCCACGCATAATGGGCAGTTTTCATGCCCAGCAAGCAGAACCCTCTGCTTTTTTCTCGGCAGCATTTGATCTTCAAAGTATAAAAAGAAAGCGGCCAAATAGCAAAATAAAATATCCGAAAAGGCTGTCCGTTTTCCCTGTTGCTTCGAACTGGGTTTGCAGATAAAGTTGGTAACGCACGGGCATCAACTCACGTTTCCCTACACTTTCTTTATTCCTTAATGGAAAAGGCCACAGTGTTTTCAACAGCTCAAGAGGGTTCGGTCTTCCGTCGCCCTCGTAAGGAGGCTTCTATGATTCGTCGTCAATCAGAGCTAAAGAAGGCAGAAGCAGAACTCTTTGGCGGCCCCGGTCTGCTTCACTCCGACATTTTGCTGACCAAGGATGAGTTTTTTGGCAAAGGACGCCTTTTCAACCATTGCCTTCTCCATCCAGGAGAAGCCATTGGCACCCATCCCCACAAGGGTGAATTTGAAGTTTACTACATCTTGAAGGGAGAAGGTCTGTACAACGATAACGGCGAAGAAAAAACCGTGCGTGCCGGCGATTTGACTGTCTGTGCCTCAGGCGAGTCACACGGAATGAAAAACAATGGCTCCCAAGATCTTGAATTTATGGCTCTCATTCTTTTTGTTTAACCGCCACTCCACGCTCTCTCCTTGAAGTGGGAGAAAACAATCTGTGTGGTCAGGAGGCATTATCGCATCTCCGACCTATAAAACGATAGTTCCCGCGCGCTTGTTTTGTCACTCTGCGTTTTTTTGCCGATGAAGTTTTCGGGAATTCCCCTAGCCAAAGTCAAAACTTTGAGGCGTCGTACTGCTGTACGACGCCTTTTTCTATGAACAAGACCCTGTCAATTTTTTGACAACAAGATCTGGCAAAATTTACCGATTGTACTTACCTCAAAAACGCACAAAACGACCCCATGAGCACCCTCAGAAAAGCTGTTTGACTCAAAAAAACTAATAATTTCAATAAGTTACCAACAAAAAAGGTCCTGATCACCTTCCCTAGATAACGTTTTCCGAAACATTGGCACAGCAATTGCATTATCATGATCAAGAATGACGAAAAAGGGAAAAAAAATCAGAGCAATGGAAAAGAACACATCAATCAAGACAGCCCTGTTGGCAGGTAACTTTTCAGCCAGAACCTCTTCGGAGGGTAACACCAAATTCACTCTTAGCCGTATTGCTTCTGGCTCAGGCCCAAGGTAACTCATCAAAAAAATTTCTTACCAAGACAGCCCTGTTGGCAGGTAACCTTTAGCCAGAACCTCTTCGGAGGGTAACACCAAATTCACTCTTAGTAGTATTGCTTCTGGCTCAGGCCCAAGGTAACTCATCTAACCAATTTCTTACCAAGACAGCCCTGTTGGCAGGTAACGTTCAACAAAAACCTTGTCAGAGCATAATATCTAAAACTCTTAAAAAGTCATAGGGCGTTCATTGGTTTTTTAGATATAAAAAATTTTAATAAACGAAAAAATCATGATATTTCTGATAAAATGAGGCAGATCACAAACATCTGCCTCATTTTTTTATTAAAATCTCGATAGCATTGCTACTAACATATAGCCACTATTTGCAAGCGGTAACTGAGTATCACCAGGATAGAAATGACTCGCATACAGCGATTACTTTCTCTATATTCATACTTGAATCTTCAGACGGTGAGCAAATGTGATTGTGTTTCTGACTGCTCATTCGTAACCAGAAACTTGTAATCATAAAGAATATGCACCTACCAGCAATCAATAGCGCTCATTTCCTTCATCATTCTGTCACCAACGTAAACGACGTACTATTTTTGTAATATGTGTAATTTACTAGGTATAGAGGTGAAAAATCTATCTGTCATTGACGGAATGATAGAATGGAGCAATGGTTAGAACGCTATAAAAGCTTCATCTAGCGATCTGCCAGAGGAACAGAAAAGCGAAAGTGCGAGTGTCTAGCTCGAAAACGAGTAACCACGCTTCCCTAAAACGTAGAGATACAGTCTAACAAGTCCGGAGTGGCATAAGGGATCTTTGTGTATTACAACTTTCCCAATGAGTTGTACTATACGTCACCGCCGGTCGGCCGCTTTGGCGGTCTTCCTCTTTTTTTAGGTGGATTTTTTGGTAAAAGATCAAGTTTTTGCAATATATCAAGTTGCGATGGATTCGTTTTTACGAGT
>JAILPJ010000061.1 GCA_024699605.1 Desulfovibrio sp.
TTTTGTTGTAGCAAAAAATAAAGATTAAAAATTTTTATAAATACCACGATAATTATAAAAAATAATTGATTCCAGGCTTTCTCCAAGAGGCCTGCGCTTTTTTGGAGAGAGTGTAGTTATAAATACACCCGGGAATTAGGGATTAGGGGTGAAGCTGTCTTTTTTGCTCTGCAGCAGAAGCGCAGCTGTTTGAAACGACGTGTTCCGTGCAGAATGGCGAATTTGCGGCTTGGCAGGCGTTATGACAACGAAGCCCTCCGTGTTGGCCTTATGGTGTGGCAAGCCTTGCAAACCGATCTTGCTGCGTGTTGATGATTGACGTCGTTTGTGCTTTGAGCCAAAAAGGCTCTTTCAGCACTGATCTTGTTGGTTATGTCATGTTTTGTTTTGCTCGTATTCATCCTCATTTTTCTGGTAGTTGATGTATGGATAATTCTTTGCTGACGGCTTTGCTGTTGAGTTTCATTGAAGGCTTGACGGAATTTCTGCCAGTCTCATCCACTGGGCACTTGATCTTAGCTGATGAATTGCTCCACGTCACAGGTGAGAAAATGGTGACCTTCAATATTGTCATTCAGCTGGGAGCCATTTTAGCGGTTGTCGTCTTGTATTTTCAGCGTTTTTGGGGCCTTTTGCGCCCCAAAGCGGGAGTTGCCTTTTCTGGCTTGCCCGGTCTGTGGCTTTTGTTTTTGACCTCGCTGCCGGCAGGTTTGGTTGGGCTTTTGTTCGGCTCCTTCATCAAACAGCATCTTTTTGCCCCCGTCCCTGTGCTTCTGGCCTTGATTTTTGGCGCGCTCTTCATGCTCTTTGTGGAGAACAGGCCGCACAAGGAACGTGTGCATTCGCTGGATGAGATCGGACCGGCTCTTGCGTTTGGGATCGGCTGTTTTCAGACCCTTGCCGTCATCTGGCCTGGTTTTTCGCGCTCGGCAGCCACGATCCTCGGCGGCATGATCCTCGGCGCTTCACGCAAGACCGCGGCTGAGTATTCCTTTGTGGCGGCTGTGCCGATCATGATGGCGGCCACAGGCTATGAGTTTTTGAAAAACTGGCATTTGTTCAGCGCTGACGATCTTTTGTTCTTTGCCTGCGGCATGGTCGGATCCTTTGTTTTTGCCCTGCTGGCTGTCAAAACCTTCATCGTTTTGGTCAGCCGTATGACTTTGCGGCCCTTTGCCATCTACCGTTTACTGCTTGCCCCTCTTGTCTATTGGTGTATGACGTATTAAACTATAGTTTCCTTCTTTTTGCGAAAACGTCTAGGGAGTGTCTATGGTTCAAAAAACTCTCGCCTTTACCAAGATGCAAGGCATTGGCAACGACTATATTTATGTCAACGGCTTTCGTGAGCATGTGGAGCATCCTGAAGAATTGGCCGTCCGTCTCAGTGACCGGCATTTTGGCATTGGCAGCGACGGTCTGGTGCTGATTCTGCCTTCGGCCACGGCGGATATCCGCATGCGGATGTTCAACGCTGATGGCACGGAAGCGGAAATGTGCGGCAACGCCAGTCGTTGCGTGGGCAAATTCGCCTATGAGCATGGACTTGTTCATAAAGACGTCATCCGCTTGGAAACAGGGGCTGGTATCAAGATTATTGAGCTGAAAAAGGATGGCAATGAGGTCGTGGGCGCGACCGTGGATATGGGAGAACCGGAGCTTAAGCCCGAACTGATTCCCGTGGACACGACGTGGGCCCCCGGCGAACGTTGTTTGGCCAATCCCCTTGAGGTTCTGGGCAAGCAGTATGAGATTACAGCGGTTTCCATGGGCAATCCCCACGCCGTAGTCTTTGTGGAGGACCCCCAGGTTCTCGATTTGCCCACGATTGGTCCGGCTTTTGAGCACCATGCGGTTTTTCCCAAAAGAATCAATACGGAATTCGTCAAAGTCGTTTCCGAGAGTCGGGTGGAAATGCGTGTCTGGGAACGCGGCGCCGGAGAAACCTTGGCCTGCGGCACAGGTGCCTGCGCTGTGGGCGTGGCCTGCGTTCTGGGGCAGAAAACCTCGCGCAAAGTCACTGTGGGGCTTCGGGGCGGTGAGCTTGAGGTCAATTGGAACGCCGGCGATGGCCATGTTTACATGACGGGCAATGCCGTGACGGTTTTTGAAGGCAGCGTGCTGGTCTAATCCCAATGAGCGAGCCGGCTTGCCAGCTCGGAAGCGAGGGTACAATGACAACGGTCAACACCAATTTTTTGAAGCTTGGAACCAATTATCTTTTTGTGGATATCGCCCGTAAAGTTTCTGAATTTAAACAAGCCCATCCCGAGCAGCAGGTCATTAGTCTGGGCATCGGTGATGTCACGCAGCCCCTGTCGCCTACGGTGATCAAGGCTCTGCACGCGGCCGTGGATGAAATGGGACAAGCCCAGACGTTCCGCGGCTATGGGCCTGAACAGGGGTATGATTTTCTGCGCGAAGCCATTTGCAAGCACGATTATCAACAACGTGGACTGGACATTGCGGCAGACGATATTTTTATCAGCGACGGTGCCAAGAGTGATCTGGGCAATTTCCAGGAGCTTTTTGCCAGTGACAGTGTTGTGGCTGTGACTGACCCGGTCTACCCGGTGTATGTGGATTCCAATGCCATGGCAGGCAGGGCGGGGGATCTGTCAGGCGTTACCTGGAACAGAATCGTCTATCTGCCCTGCACGCGTGACAATGGTTTTGTGCCTGTTCTGCCTAAGACACGTCCAGATTTGATCTATCTTTGTTATCCCAATAATCCCACAGGGACCGTGCTTCCCAAAGACGCCCTGAAGCTCTGGGTGGATTATGCCCGCCGTGAAGGTTGTCTTTTGCTCTATGATTCTGCTTACGAGGCCTATATCACGGAAGCCGACGTGGCCCACAGCATCTATGAAATCGAAGGGGCGCGCGAAGTCGCCGTAGAATTTCGCAGCTTTTCCAAGACCGCTGGTTTCACGGGCTTGCGCTGCGCCTATACGGTTGTGCCCAGTGAGCTTTCTGTCGCTGATGGCCGCGGCGGGCGTGTGCAGCTCAAGAGTCTCTGGAACCGGCGGCAGTGCACCAAGTACAATGGCTGCCCCTATATCGTGCAGCGGGCGGCAGCGAGCATTTTCACGGAATCCGGTCAGCGTGAGGTCGCGGCAACCATTGCCATCTACCAGAACAATGCCCGTGAACTGTCTTCTGCCATGCAGGCTATGGGTCTGGATGTCTTTGGTGGCGTCAACGCCCCCTATATCTGGGTTTCCGTGCCCAAGGGCATGGATTCGTGGGGCTTTTTCAATCACCTTCTGCATAACGCGGCTCTCGTCTGTACTCCTGGCGTGGGCTTTGGGCAGAGCGGTGAGGGTTATGTGCGGCTTACGGCCTTTGGTTCACCACAAAACACCAGCGAGGCCATCAGCCGTATGCAGAAGCTGTAGCCAGTTGTTCTGAAATAGTACGACACAGAGCCCTTTTGGCGAAAAATTCATGTGTAAAGCACGTGCTTTTTGCGAAAAAAGCGCGTTGAGGTGCAAGATGGAGAATACGGAAAAATCCATGCAGATGGTCGAAGAGCTATTGCAGCGTGTGCGCGAGGCACAGAAAATCTATGCGCAGTTTTCTCAGGCAGAAGTTGATGCAATCTTCCACCATGCGGCGCAAAAAGCCACAGCTCAGCGTATCCCCTTGGCCAAGATGGCGGTGGAAGAAACGGGCATGGGCATTGTGGAAGACAAGGTCATCAAGAATCATTTCTCCTCGGAATACATTTACAATCAGTACAAGAACACCAAAACCTGCGGCATTATTGAAGACGACAAGGTTTCCGGCTTTCGGCAGATAGCCGCTCCGCTGGGTGTTGTTGCCGGCATTATCCCCACTACCAATCCTACGTCTACGGCGATTTTCAAGGCTCTGCTCTGCTTAAAGACGCGTAACGGGATCATCTTTTCGCCGCATCCCAGAGCCAAAAACTGCACAAAAGCCGCGGCCATGCTGATTCACGACGCTGCCGTGGAAGCCGGAGCCCCTCGTGACATCGTGGCCTGCCTGGACAATCCAAGCCTTGATCAGACCCACTATCTGATGAGCCATGTCAATCTGATTCTTGCGACAGGCGGTCCCGGCATGGTCAAAGCGGCCTACAGTTCAGGCAGTCCGGCCATTGGTGTGGGCAGCGGCAATACGCCTGTGGTGGTCGATGCCACGGCGGATATTAAAATGGCCGTAAACTCCATCCTTTTGAGTAAGACCTTTGATAACGGCCTGATCTGCGCTTCCGAGCAGACCATCGTGGCGGAAAGCTGCATCGCTGACCAGCTGCGTGAGGAATTCATCCTTCGCGGTGCCTATTTTGCCACGGATGAAGAGGCGGAGAAGCTGGCACAGATCATTTTTGTCAATGGCTCCTTAAATAACGCCATTGTCGGCCAGTCGGCCTGCAAAATTGCCTCCATGGCTGGGCTGGATGTGCCCGAAAGAACCAAGGTCCTGATTGCCGAGCGCAGTGAGATCGTTCCCACCGACCCCTTTGCCCACGAAAAGCTTTCGCCAGTACTCGGCTTTTATCGTGTGCCAGACTTTGACACGGCTGTCCGTTCGGCCCAGACGCTCATTGAACTGGGAGGAGCGGGGCACACTTCGGTGCTCTATACCAAGGAGAGCAATGAAGAGCATATCCATACTTTTGAGAAGACCTTAACGACCGGTCGTGTGCTCATCAATATGCCCGCCTCGCAGGGCGCCATTGGTGATGTCTATAATTTCCGCATTGCGCCATCCTTGACCCTTGGCTGCGGGAGCTGGGGCGGAAACTCGGTGAGCGAGAATATCGGAGTCAAACACCTCATGAACGTCAAATCTGTTGCCGTGCGCAGAGAAAATATGCTTTGGTTCCGCGTGCCGCCCAAGATTTACTTTAAGCTCGGTGCCCTTGAGCCTGCGCTTGAAGAGTATAAGGATCGCAAACGCGCCTGCATCATCACTGATAAGACCATGGTGACGCTGGGACATGCTGAACGTGTGGCTGATGTCTTAACGCGCATGGGCATGGATGTCAGAATTTTTTCAGGCGTCAATCCCGACCCCGATATTGCCACGGCAGAAAAAGCCTTGGGACTGGTCAATTCCTTCCAGCCGGACATTTTCATCGCCCTGGGTGGCGGCTCCCCCATGGATGCGGCCAAGATCGTCTGGCTCCTCTACGAGGTGCCGGATATCAAGTTTGGCGACATTGCCCTGCGTTTCATGGACATCCGCAAGCGCATTGTCTCCTTCCCCAATTTGGGCAAGAAGGCCGTGATGGTGGCCATTCCAACGACATCGGGCACGGGCAGCGAAGTGACGCCTTTTGCGGTGATCACCGACAGCAAGACCGGTGTCAAATATCCTGTGACCGACTATGCCTTGACTCCTGACATGGCCATTGTGGATCCTGAATTTGTCATGGATCTGCCCAAGTCACTCATTGCCAATGCCGGTCTCGATGTCTTAACACACGGTATCGAAGCCTACACCTCGACCATGGCCACCAACTTTGCCGATGGACAGGCTGTGGAAGCCATTCGTCTGGTCTTTAAGTACCTGCGTCGATCCTATGCCGGCGGCGAGGATCGGCTTGTGCCCAGAGAAAAGATCCACTATGCCGCTACGATGGCCGGTATGGCCTTTGCCAATGCGTTCCTGGGTGTTTGTCACTCCATGGCCCATGCCATGGGCAGCTACCTGCATGTGCCCCATGGCCTTGCCAATGCCTTACTGCTCTCCTATGTCATTGAGTACAATGCGACCGATACCCCGACCAAGCAGGGGATGATGCCGCAGTACAAATATCCCTGGGTCAAGGGGCGCTACGCGCGTCTCTGTGACATGCTGCATCTGGCTGATGACCTGCAGGGGGATTCCTCGGAGATTCGCAGTGAGAAGACCTCGCGTTTGGTTCGGGCCATTGAGTCACTGAAGAAGGATGTGGGTATTCCCGCCTCCATCCGCGAAGCCGGCATTGCCGAACATGATTTCCTGGATCTTTTGGACACCATGAGTGAACAGGCCTTTGACGATCAGTGCACAAGCTCCAATCCCAGATATCCGTTGATTGCGGAAATTCGGGAGCTTTATCGCCGCGCCTACTACGGAGAACCCTTGCGCGCGATGTCGTAATGTTTTCAACGCTCTTCCGGGAAAACGCTGACGCGTTTTCTTGTGCCGTTGAGGGTTTTGTTTCCCTGGAAGGTGCTTAAAAGCTTGGAGAGCCGCAGTGTGACACTGCGGCTCTCTTTTTTGCTTTGAGGAGGTTGAAGCGACGCTCGCAGAATCTCCAAGCTACGGATGTATCCCGAATGCCAGCGAGCCCTTGCGGTGGCCGGGAAAGACTGATCCTGCTGTTTTTGCGGGTTGAGCTGGCGGCTTCGAAGAAAAAGCCGACATTGCCTGACGATGAGCATAGGCCAAGGGGAGAACGGCGATTTGGCGTATCAGCAATCATGATGGCCTTGTGGCCTGCAGGGATCTGAGTTGGCTGCGTGCCCTTGGCTGAAAACGTTCAATGCGTTCCCAGATTTGAGCCAGATTGTCGGCAAGAGTACCCTTGAGCTCAGTGATGGCCAGCCCTTTTTGACTGGCTTCTTGCAGTTCGGGACTGAAGGGGATTTTGCCAAAGAGCGGGTAGCCTTCTTTTTGACAGAGGGCCTCCAATGCTTCGCTGCCCTGACAATTCAGATCATAACGGTTGATGATTACAGCCACAGGTATTTGAAAATGGGCGCAGACGCCGGCGACGCGTTGAAAATCATGCTGACCTGAGAGGCTGGGTTCTACAACAGCCAGAGCTAAGCTTGCTCCGGCTAGGGAACTGACCACAGGACAGCCGATACCCGGGGAGCCATCGCAGAGCAGGGTGGTATAGCCCAGTTCTTTGGCGAGTGCACGGGCTTCTTTTTTGAGCAGACTGACAAGTTTGCCAGAATTTTCTTCACCGGGTTTGAGTAGAGCGTGTACAAAGGGTCCAAAACGGGTGTCACTGACAGACCAGTGGCCACAGAGCGCCTCGGGAAAGCTGATGGCCTTTTGCGGACAGAGGGCAAAACAGACGCCGCACCCCTCACAGAGGGCATGATCGACAGTAAAACGACCAGCGTCTTCTGTGATCGCCGCAAAGTGGCAGAGTTCTTGGCAGGTGCCGCAGGCCACGCAGAGCTCTTGCTGGATAATGGCCTTGTTGCCACCCATGAACGCTTCTGTTTTTTGGGGTTTGGGGTCCAGAATGATGTGCATGTCCGGCACATCCACATCGAGGTCGCAGAAGACCGTGTTTTTGGCGAGATGAGCCAGGGCACAGGTAATACTTGTTTTGCCAGTGCCGCCCTTGCCACTAATAACGACGATTTCTTTCAACTGGGGATTAGGCATGGGGCACCTCGCCAAAAATCTGCAGAAGGCTTGCGCCAATAGTCTCAAAACGCGTGCGCCAGGCCAAGGAGAGCTCTGGCAGGAGTCCGCCCTGGGCAAGGGTCAGCGCGGCTTCCCGTGAAAAGGGAATCTGCCCGGCCACGGGAATGCCCTGATCGGCACAGAAGTTCAGAAGTTTGCTGTCACCGCCGGCATTGCCTGGCATTTCGCTTCTGTTGAGGACGCAGGCCAGAGGCAGGTCCAAAGAGCGAAAGGCCTCAAAGGCCAGGCAGAAGTCCGCGTAGCCAAAGGGGGTAGGATCGGCCACAAGGACCATGGCATCGACGTTGCGGGCGACGGTAACGGCAGGGCAGCTGACACCGGGAGGGCAATCGATGAGCACATCTCTCTCGTCCTGGGCGAGCATCTGGGCCAGTTCTGCAAAGAGCTTGCGCAGCACAGGCGGGGTCATGACCTCGCCGATGCGCGTTGAACCTGCGATGTAGGCGTTTTTTCCAAGGCTTGCGATTTCAAGCTGACCAAGCGTACGCTGGCCTTTTTCCAAGGCATGCGCTGCGCAGACCGCAAAACAGCCACCGCAGCCATGACACATATCAGAAAAAAGGGTGATTTTTTTTCCGAACTGGGCAATGGCCCCATAGCGGCAAATCTCACGGCACTTGCCGCAATGATTGCAGGCTTCCGTGACTTTTTCAGGGATCTCCAGCGTGACGGGGATGCTCTTTTGGCGTTTGGGCTGGACAAAGAACTGCAGATTGGGTGCCTCCACATCGCAGTCCGCAAGGATGTGCCGCACAGGCCAGATACTGTGCAGAGAGGCGGTCAGCATGGTCTTGCCGGCCCCGCCCTTGCCACTGGCAATGGCGATACGCATGATTACTGAGCCTTGCTTTGATTGGGTTCAGAGGCCGTTTGACACAGCCCCTGTCTAAAGCGGCTGAGCGCTTCACCGGTTGTCATCTTGTCCATATCCTGTACCACAGCAATACCGGCTGCCTGCAGGGCGTCAAAAGCCTTGGGGCCGACATAGCCTGAAAGCACAACGCTTACGCCAGCATTGACCAGATGTTCTGTGGTGGCAATGCCGGCACCCTGGGGGAGAAGCTGGGCATCGCCATTGTCGAGATAGGAGATTTCAGGTTCTCCGCCGTCTTGGGAAATTTTCGCGATAATAAAACCGCCGGCACGGCCAAAGCGTGGATCAACGGCATCGTCGAGAGTGGGGCCTTCACTGGAAATAGCAATAATTGTCATCGTCTCTCTCCTTGGAAGATTGTGCTGTCGTGTCGTCTTGTGAACCAGGCAATAGCTGCCCCCTTCAATGCGCAGGGCTTTGCCAGAAACCAAGGCCTCGGCTACGGCTTTGCGTGCGCAGGCCAGGGTCCTGGCATAGGTGAAGCGCGAGACGCGGACCTTGGCAGCCGCCTGAGACGTGGTCAGGCCCTCGAGATCGCTTAAGCGCAGAGCTTCCAAACCCTCCACCGGCAGATAGATGACATCCAGCTCAGTCAGGGGAATGCCCAGTGGTTTGAAATAGGCCGCGTGCGGTTTATGTTGCACATAGCGGCATTGACGGGGCCTGGCCATTGGTACCTCGATAGGTTTTGCTCAAATGTGCAAAAAGAATAGAAGCTTTCTTCCTTCTGTCAAGGCTTGGCCTTCTGTTTTTTGACCGTCCGAGAGGATGCATGGCGTAGGCCAATGGACAATCAGTCTTTTTTGCTTGCTCTCTTTGTGTCTCGCGACGTATCATAGAGAAAACGTTTTGCATTGCGGAGATCTTTTTGTCGTTTTTCGGAGCGGCTAATGCCGTTGCAGGCTTGATAGCCTTGGTCGCAAGTCATAAGGAGTCGCTATGGTTCTTGATCCTGTCCATAATCCTGACTGGAAAATCGCCCAGGAAGCTG
Source organism: Desulfovibrio sp. (assembly GCA_024699605.1). Lineage (GTDB taxonomy): Bacteria > Desulfobacterota > Desulfovibrionia > Desulfovibrionales > Desulfovibrionaceae > Desulfovibrio. The sequence continues at coordinate 9,273 of JAILPJ010000061.1, forward strand.
AAGCGCATATGAAACCTGTGGCGCAGATTGCCGAAGAGCTCGGACTTCTGGAAGAGGAGCTTTTGCCCTACGGCAAGTACATGGCTAAAATCGATCAGAAGGCCGTGCGTAGCCGACTCGCTCACGCCCCTCAGGCCAAATACGTGGATGTCACGGCTATTACGCCAACCCCCTTGGGAGAGGGAAAATCCACTTCAACCATTGGTCTGGTTGAAGGCCTGGCCAAACGTGGCAAGTGCGTCTCAGCCGCCATCAGGCAGCCTTCCGGCGGTCCCACGATGGGCATGAAGGGGTCGGCAGCCGGTGGTGGCCTGGCTCAGTGTATTCCGTTGACACCCTATTCGCTGAATTTTACCGGCGATATCCACGCCATCAGTGCGGCCCACAACCTCGCCATGACGGCCCTGACAAGCCGCATGCAGCATGAACGCAATTACGACGACGAAAAACTGGCCAAGCTTTCAGGCATGCGCCGGCTCCATATTGATCCCACGCGTGTGGCCTGCGGTTTTGTCATGGATTTCTGTGTCCAGGCTCTGCGCAATATCATCATCGGCATTGAAGGTGATGGCCGTCGCAACGACGGTTTTATGATGCGCTCGCATTTTGACATCACAGTGGCCAGTGAGGTGATGAGCATTCTCTCCATTGCCCGTGATCTGCGTGATCTGCGTGCGCGTCTAGGCCGCATCATTCTGGCTTACGATCGCGCTGGCAAGCCCGTGACATGTGAAGATTTGGAAGTCGCTGGCGCTATGACCGCCTGGCTTCTGGAGGCTATCAAACCCAATTTGATCCAGACCCTCGAAGGCCAGCCAGTCCTGGTACACACGGGACCCTTTGGCAATATCGCCCTTGGCCAGAGCTCGGTCATCGCCGACCTGGTGGGCGTGAAGCTTTCGGAAATCCATGTCACGGAATCCGGTTTTGCTGCGGATATGGGTTTTGAGAAATTCTGGAATATCAAATGCCACCACAGTCAGCTGATCCCCGATTGCGCGGTGATCGTGGCGACAGTGCGTTCCCTGAAGAGTCACGGCGGAGCCCCTGTGCCCAAGCCAGGGCTGCCTTTGCCTGAAGCCTATTGCAAGCCCAATGCTGGCATGGTTGAAAAAGGCTGCGCTAATCTTCTGCATCATATTGCAACGGTCAGAAAATCCGGGATTCCCGCTGTTGTCTGCATCAATCGTTTCCATACCGACACCGCAGAAGAAGTGGGTGTGATCCGCAGCATGTGCGAACAGGCTGGCGCCAGAGTTGCCGTTTCCGAGCACTGGGAAAAGGGCGGAGCAGGCGCCTTGGAACTCGCCGATGCTGTCCTGGAGGCCTTAGCGGAACCCGTGCACTTTACACCGCTCTACGATTGGCAGTCCCCCATTTGTGAGCGCATTGAACGGATAGCCCATGAGGTCTATGGCGCCGATGGGGTGGAATATAGCCCCTTGGCCAAGGAAAAGCTGGCAGGTTTTCAGGCCAGGCCTGATGCCAGTGAGCTTGGCATCTGTATGGTCAAGACACAGTATTCACTCTCAGACGATCCAACAAAGAAGGGCGCACCCAAGGGCTGGCAGCTGCATGTGCGTGATGCTGTCTGCTTTGGTGGTGCGGGTCTCGTCTGTCCCATAGCCGGCGATATCAGTCTCATGCCTGGAACAGGCTCCAATCCGGCTTTCAGACGTATTGACGTGGATTTGGAAACAGAGCAGGTCACCGGTCTCTTTTAAGCTTCCACGTGGAGTTTTTTGCTAAAAAAGACAGGGGATCTGCCCCTGTCTTTTTTTTATATCGTGACGGTGAATGACCGTATTTTGATCGTATCGCTTTGGACAAGGGAGCGATCTTCTCTCTATGGCTTGCGGACATTGCTGAAAAACTTGCCTCCTCTTTTTTCTTTGGGCTGAGAGCGAAGTAGGTACATGGCATAAGGCAACGAGAAGACGCAACGTCATGCCAGAGAGGGCGGTTTCCCAGAAGTTTCGAGAGACCAATCTTGCGCAATTGCCAAAGGACCCACAGCCAATATCCTTGAGCTTTGTCAACGTAAAACTTAAACAATCTTATAAAAATATGATTTTATATAGAAATAGCTCAATAAATTTTAGAAATGATGTCGATAACAATGCTATAGCTGACAAAATTGAGGCTAAATATGTAGAAAAATTTGGAAGAAAATCCAGTAAGAGTGAGTATCAGTCATGGAATAATTCAATGAAATTTATGGAAACAATTGTTAGAAAATCTGAAATTCCTAATGATTGTGAAATTCTTATTGAATATAATATTCCATC
>JAILPJ010000008.1 GCA_024699605.1 Desulfovibrio sp.
ATAGAGAAAAACCACAGGGAGCGCGAGCGTAGGCAGAAAGAAAAGATGGATGCCAATTCTTCCTAACCAATGCATCTCACGACGACGGATGCTAATTTTTTTATGGCGTTAATTTCAAAAATGATTGAGACAAGACACTAGCCTTGCCTGAGGCCAACGAATCAAAACTGCAGATACAATGGAGGCGGCGCTGCATTCCCTTTCTGGGAATCTGCCGAAGATCGGATGCCAGAGGACAGAATTGAAACGGAAGTCGTGGTCATCGGCGGTGGTGCCACGGGCATCGGCACACTCAGAGATCTCAGTCTCAGAGGTATTGCTTGCGTCCTTGTCGAGCAGGGGGGCATTGCCCACGGCACAAGTTCTCGTTTTCACGGCCTTCTGCACAGTGGAGGGCGTTACGCTGTGAGCGATACTGTCTCAGCCAAAGAATGTATCGAAGAAAATACGATTCTGAGACGTATTGGCGCCCAGTGCGTAGAAGAAACTGAAGGTTTTTTCGTCCTGCTGCCTGAAGACGATGCTGACTATGTCGAAAAATGGGTCAAATGCTGTGCAAAAGCCGGTATTCAGACCGAAGAACTGTCCGTGGAGGAAGCACGAAGACTTGAGCCAGAAATCTCTCCCCAGGCTCTGAGAGTCTTCCGTGTTCCCGATTCTTGTGTCGATGGCTTCCGCCTTGTTCTGCACAACGCCATGAGTGCCCGTCGCCATGGCGGACGCGTTCTTCTCTACCACAAGGTAACGGGCATCGCACAGAGCAACGGAACCATTAAGAGTGTCGAGGTTTTCGACACCCTGACACAGACCAAAAAGACGATTTTCTGCCAGGCCGTCGTCAATGCGGCAGGTTCCTGGTCAGGACAGATTGCCGCCCTTGCTGGCCTTGACGTACCTGTCACACCGGACAAGGGCTCTCTCATTGTCTTCAATCACCGTTTTACTTCACGCGTGGTCAATCGCCTCCATCCGGGCTCAGATGGCGACATCTTTGTTCCGCACGGTTCCATCACCATTCTCGGTACCACGTCAACCACTACGGATCGCCCCGACGACACAAGACCCTCACGCGAAGAAATCCTCAAATTGCTCTGCATTGGCGAGCCGCTTTTCCCTAAGCTCAGAACCTACCGCATCCTCAGAGCCTTCGCCGGAACAAGACCCCTTTACACCCCAGGCCATGCCCAAGGACGTAATGCCAGCCGTAATTTTCAGGTCTTTGATCACGCCAAGGACGGATTAAACGGCTTTTTCTCCATCTTTGGCGGCAAGCTTACGACCTATCGACTCATGGCTGAAAAAGTCTGCGATGCGGTGGCTGACTATCTCAAGGTCAATGCAGTCTGCACGACAAAAGATCTCCCCATGGTCCAGGAGGCCGACACAGAACGACTCAAAGAAGCTCGACACTACTTTCCGGTGGGCGACCTTTCACTGATGGCCGATCGTGTTGGCGATGATTTAGACAAAGTCCTTGATCTCGCCCAAAAACGAACGGGATCGTCTTCAACTGGCAACCCCTTGATCTGCGAATGTGAAATGGTCAGTCTTGCAGAGATCGAAAGTATTGCCCAGGATCCAGACAGCCATTCACTGACCGACATTCGTCTGCGCACCAGACTTGGCATGGGCACCTGTCAGGGAACCTTCTGCGCCCTACGCGCCATCAATGCCATGTTTGAACATGGCATTACCCTTTCCAAAGATCCTCTTTGCGAACTGCAGACCTTCCTGCAGGAACGCTTCCGAGGTCTGGCGCCTGCGTGTTGGGGCATCCAAGCACAAGAAATGCAACTCAGCCATGCCATTTACGCGGGCGTGCTCAATGTCGGGAAAAAAGGCCTATGCAAATAAAAACTGATGTTCTTGTCATCGGCAGTGGTATGGCCGGGCTCACGGCGGCTCTAGCGGCAGCAAGCAATGGCTGCCAGGTTACCATCGCGGCAAGCGGAGCGGGAGCATTAGCCATTTCAAGTGGCTGCATCGACCTTCTAGGTCAGTTCCAGGGGCAGGAAGTCTCAGATCCCTGGGAGGTCATGAGCAAACTCCCCCCGACGCACCCCTACGCGCTGCTCGGTTGCCAACGCGTTGCCCAGGCTCTGGATTCGTTCCAGGCTATACTTAGCCGTCGTCAGGCTGCTTATCTTGTCGCTCAAAAGGACGGCAAAAAGATCAACTCTCGACTGCCTACCATTGTGGGCACCCTTAAACCAAGCTATCTGATTCCCCAAAGTCTGGACAGCAGCAAACTCTTTTCGGCTCGACAGGTGCTTGTGGCGGGAATTGAGGGCCTCAGAGATCTCAGCCCGAAACTCTGTGCCCATGAGCTCGCTCAGCTGCCAGAATTCTCCCAGAGCAAATTCTCCACAACGCTTTTACCCTCACCCTTCTCTCAGACTCACCGAGGCCTTTCCTCTCTCGATCTGGCACGCAGAGTCTCAAATCCTGAAGGACAGCAATGGCTTGAAACCTGCCTGGGACGTTTTGCCGGAGCCTACGACGCCATCCTCGTTCCTCCCATTTTAGGCATTAGCGCAAGCGAACACCTTGTGAGCGCTCTCAGAGAAAAGCTCCACTGCCATATTCAAGAGCTTTTGACCATTCCGCCGGGTGTGGGAGGAATCCGGCTGAGGGAAATCCTGGTCAACGAAGCCCGTGAGCGTAACATCCGCTCTATAGAAAATGTCCGTCTGAATCGGTCCTGTTTAAGCGGTCAGCATTGTGAATACGTTGCCGCCCATCAAGAACGGGAGGAAAACCTACGCTTCTACGCCAAAAGTTTTGTTCTGGCCACAGGCGGCATTCTGGGCGGTGGCCTCTGGACCACGCCAGACCACATCACGGAAGAGCTCTTCGATCTGCCTGTTGCCTCTCTGCCTGAAGGACAAGCGCGTACCAGCCCAGACGTTCTGGCTTCCCACCCGATCTCTCAGGCTGGCCTGCGCGTCGATAGTTGCCTACATCCCATTGACGCCCAGGGACAACGCTGTCTAGACAATGTCTTTGTTGCTGGCCGCAGTATCGGCGGCTACGATCCAGCCGATGAAAAAAGCGGTTTCGGAGTGGCCATAGCCACAGGCTGGCACGCTGGTTTGATGGCGGCAGAAGTGGCCGGCTTGGAGTCACGCTCATGAGTATTCATCTTGATCCTGATAAATGTCTCGCTTGTACAACCTGTGTGGTGCACTGCCCTGTTGCCGAAGTCACGCCCGCTTTCCTCGGGCCACGCATGATCGGTCCGGCTTTCGAGCGCTTTCGCCTTCTGGGCATTGTGGAAGATGCTTCTCTGCAATACTGTGCCAACTGCAAAAACTGCGAGATCGCCTGTCCTCAGAATGTGCCAGTGGCTACCATCAATATGCTGGCACGACTGGCTCAGTGCCAGGAAACGCCACCGAGCTTCCGAGACTGGATTGTGGCTCACGGCGAAGTGCTGGCACGCAGCCTAAAATATTTCCCGGCCTGGCTCAAAAACATGGGCACCCATCTGCCTCTGATGCGTACGCTCCTTGACGTCATTGGCATCCACAAGGACTGTCCCATGCCCAATTTTGCCAAAACCGCCTTTCGCGATCACCTACCGCGTCTTGCGCAAAAGGGTTTTGAGAAAACAGTGGCCTTTTTTCCGGGCTGTTACATCAACTACTATGACCCAGGCACTGGCTTTGATCTTGTCTGGCTGCTGAATCAGGCCGGCTATCGCGTCCTTGTGCCCAAGGATTTTGTCTGCTGCGGCATACCGCTGATCAGCGGAGGTTTTGAAAACGACGCCAGAAACAATGCCCGCACCAATCTGCGCGTACTGGCGGAACTCAAGGCCCAAAACATCCCCGTGATCACTGCCTGTCCCAGTTGTCGCCTGATGCTTTCCCGTGAAATGGGAGAATTTTTTCCTGATCTCTTGCCAGAAGAAACCGTGGCCATCGACGATGCCCAAAGCTTTCTGCTCAAATGCGTGGCTACAGGTGAACTTGCCATCAAAAAACCACAAGCGGCTGCTAAGACAAAAATTTCCGCTATCTATCACGCTCCTTGCCATCTGCGCGCTCAGGGCATCGGTCTGCCGGCCGTTGAGCTGCTGCGCTTTTTTCCCGACATCGAGATCTGCGAAGCCAATGCTGGCTGCTGTGGCATTTCAGGCAGCTATGGCTTCAAGAAAGAAAAATATGCCATTGCTCAAAGCGTTGGCTCCAAACTGTTTCAACGCGTTCAGGAAAGTGGTCGCCCCTTGGTCGTCAGCGAATGCGGAACCTGTCGCCTGCAAATTGCCGCTGCCACCCATAAACCCGCCATGCATCCCCTGACTCTGGTTCGTGCTGCCCTTGAAGGCAGACCTCTCAGTCTTGGCTAAAAGGAGATTCCATGCCCATCTATGATTTCACCTGCCCGCAGTGCGGCGCAGAATTTGAGGAACTGATTCACACAACGGAATCCGCAAACCCCGTTTGCCCCCAATGTGGTGCCAAAGAAACACAGCGCAAGATGAGCTGTCCAAGTCCCCTGAAAACAGGAGCCTTTCCCTATAAACTTGGCCCGGTACGCCCCTTAAGCCGCGGCGGGGCCCCTTCCTGCGGTGGCTCAGGCTGTCCCATGAGCGGGCAATAAGCTCGTGAAGTTTTGCTTTGGCCCATGGAACGGTTTTCTCAGTAAGCTTTCCAGGTGGGTGCTTGACTACTTTGAGAGCCGCAGTGTGAACGGCACTGCGGCTCTCTCTTTTTTTTCTCTGACATAAAATTTTCCTGTGGTGGAGTAAACCGAGGATAAGCCACAAGACCTACACGTTGGGCACTCATATTCCGCATGAGACCAAGCATTACATAGGGGGCGTAGTCAGCCGCGCGTTCGTGAGGTAGAGAATGGTCAAAAGGCTTTCCTCTTCACTGCTATGATTGCTCTCAAGAACAAGCCACAAGTCCTGCTCATGGATTGTGGGCTGTTGCCAGGGAAGCCGGTGTCCTTGTCAGTCTTGATCTTGCCAATGTGCTTTTGACCAAAACTAAAGGAGCCTTGGCATGGACCAAGACTCCTTAGGATAAGGGCAACTGATCAAGAATTATCCCAAATCACACTTCCAGGGCAGTAGATTTGCCATCTTATCTCCTG